>NZ_WTKW01000519.1:0-2047 GCF_011378745.1 Pseudoalteromonas sp. Z1A6 | reverse complement strand
CAAAAAAATTAACAAAAAATTCAGATTTTTAGTCAATTTGAATAGCTAAATTGGTAAAATTACTCGATTGGAGGGTTTTTAGTTCCGTTTTAGTGAACTTAAAGTACGAAAACCAGCTTAGAGTTTCATCGGGCTCAATAAGTTGATGCTCTTTTAAATTAAGATATTGAGAGTAGCAACGTGCCTTTAGCATTACTTCTGTTAATGGCAGTAATGTATCGCCTTTATCTACCCCATTTACTAGCTGCTGCATGACACCTTTAAACGGTAAATATTTAAAAGCCATTTTGTCTATTACCTTCGCGCTTACTTCTATCGACTTATTGCTAAGTAGAGTAGTTAAAAATAGCGGATCGGGTTGTAGCTCTAATAATGCGGTGTGTAAATCTTTTTGGTTTTCATTTCGGGCTAACTGCACTTTGCGTTGCCATACTTTCTCAAACGTTTTTAAGTACAAGCGCACTAATGCAATTCGTCCTACATCTAAAAGCATTCCAAGGGTAAATGCATGTACGTCATTCACATTATTAATTTGTGCAATTTTTTGCGCAGCAATCGCGTTTGCCATCGCGCTGTCGCGTAGCCGGCGTTTTAATAATGAAAATGGTTCGGTGCTATGTGGCATCCAATGACGGGCAGCAAATGTAGGAATAACAAGCTGTAAGTTATCAAGGCCAATATAACGAAGGGCAAGCGATGGTTTATCTACTTTTACAGACGTATTTTTACTACGCTGATTACGATAGTAAGGTAAATTAACGAGCGTTACTAATTCTCTACCCAACCAGCTTATATCATTAACCAGTGGCTCTAAACGTCCTACCGACGCTGACTTTACAGCTAATATGTCGAGTATATTGGCAATGCCATCTTCAATACCTATAGTGCTGTGGATTACACCATCTATATCTTCAAGCTGCTTATATATAGCTGTTTCAATAGTTTTGTGCAGTTGCTCACTCGCTTGAGCGCGGTACTTATGATGTGCAGTACTGCTTTGCTGGCGTTTATTCTGTGCGGCCACTTCAACCTGAAGCAAAGTGCGTTGCTTCATGGGTTCGCCGTAATCTATATCTAATGTATGAATGAAACCAATTTGCTGATGCGCAAAGCTGTGCCCAAGCAATAAGTCATGAGCCCGTTGGCTTAGTATTTTGGCAGTACGCTGTTGCGCTACAAGTTCAGTCATGACATCCATTAATAAAGTATTAAATGCTCTGTGTATTATAACATTAGAAGCGAGTTAAAAAGTTATCAAGCAGTTCTAAGCCTTGATCAGTTAGAATAGCTTCGGGGTGAAACTGCACACCTTCGATTGCTAGTTCTTTATGAAGTAACCCCATAATTTCGTCAAACTCGCCTTGCTCAGTCTGAGTCCATGCGGTTACTTCAAGTTCTTTAGGTAAAGTTTGTGCTTTAACCACTAAAGAATGATAACGACACACTGTTAACGGGTTAGCTAAACCTTTAAACACCCCTTTATTAGTGTGAACTATGGGTGATGTTTTACCGTGCATTACTTTTTTAGCACGAACTACATCTCCTCCTAAAGCTTGCGCGATAGTTTGATGCCCCAAGCAAATCCCTAAAATAGGATATTGCCCTTTTAGTTGCTCAACAACATTTAGTGAAATACCCGCTTCGTTAGGGGTGCATGGCCCTGGCGATAACACGATGTGTTTCGGGTTCAACTGCTTTATTTGTGCAATGCTTAGCTCGTCATTACGTTTCACTAAAACGTCTTGATCTAAACGCTGAAAATATTGCACTAAGTTGTAAGTAAACGAGTCGTAGTTGTCGATCATCAACAGCATTACACAACAAACCTTATAAATTATTGACCACTTACTTCACACAAGTGGTACTAAGCGCTGCATTCTACCACTATTAATTAACCAACATAAATTAGCAAAAAGCGTTAAAAGTTAACTATTTTAGCTAAAATGCTTAAAAGCCTTTAGCAGGTATTGGTTTACTTAACCTGAACTCTGGTTAAGAGGTTTATTAACGTATTGAATCATGGTGATATTTAAATTTATTTTCTCTA
>NZ_WTKW01000518.1:0-2051 GCF_011378745.1 Pseudoalteromonas sp. Z1A6 | reverse complement strand
AGCTGAAAATTAAAGGGACTTTAATGCGCTTATACATACTGATTATTTCTTTAGTTATTTTTTTAAGTGGTTGCCAGAGCTATATTGCTTATCAAATAACTAAGCCTCCGGGGAAAGTTCTCCCTAAAGAATTTGAGAGCTCTATCGCTTTATCTGGAGCACAAACCCATTACTGTAGCAGCGAAATAGATTGTCTTGATTTTAGGGTTATTTCACCTAAGGATATTGATAATTATCTACTAAGTGGCAATACGTTAACATTAACTTTAATTAGTAGAGGAAGCACTGAAGACGATACTTTTGAATATCAACTCAATGCTGATAACTTACCGAGTAAGTCAAACGATGGGCTTTTAATTATTTTTCCGGGATATGGCGTAAATAGTTTGGTTTATACCATGCAAGCCCGATGGCTTAGCCATATCACTGGAAAGAATGTAATAGTGATGCCTGCAAGTAATCAATACGATGAATTTAAGTATGGCTTAAACTCCCTTGATTTATTAGTAAAATATATAAATGAACACCAATACACCGACATTTCATTGCTTAGTTACTCAATGGGTGCAGTTGCAAGCATCGACCTCACAACCAAACTCAATATTAATAAGCATATACTTTTTGCTCCAATGATTAATTTTGAAGCCGCACTAAGAACAATTGCTAAGTTATCATACCCTGTTTATAGCAAACTGTTAGGTGATGATTATATAAACGAAGTCGCGGCTAAGGTAATTGAAAAAAGTAAAGTACCTCTTAATAAACTCGACATATTAAGTAATCTAAATAAGACCCCTCATGCAAGGCAAACTTACATCTTTTCAAGTAATGCAGACAAAGTGAGTCCATATAATGGGTTGCTTACTCTTAGTAACCCAAAAGTGAGCATTTATGAGGTAAAAGATTTAAATCACCTTGAAATGGTTTCTTTAATATCCGCACAACAAAGGAATGTGCTCCTTGCCTTGCTTGATGGGTAACTTTGGCAACAGTCCTAATAATTGAGAGAAATATTGCTCGTTTTTTATCCCTAATACGTTATGGTATTTAAATAATAAATAGACATAATAAAGTTAAGAAACAGCCATGAATACATCTCCTTCTGATCACATTCCTCAAGAAGCCTTTGATTGGTATGACGAATACGCCCACGGTTTAATGGACCGACGTACTTTTATGAAAAAACTCGGTGGCCTTGCTGCTCTTGGCTTTTCGATGGCTGTACTTACATCAGCATTATTACCTAACTATGCACTTGCTGAACAAGTATCGTTTAATGACGATGATATTAAAGCAACATACGAAGAATTCGATTCGCCAGACGGGCACGGTAAAGGCAAAGGTTACTTAGCAACCCCTAAAAACATAGAAGGTAAGCTCCCTGTTGTACTTGTGGTACACGAAAACCGTGGTTTAAATCCTTACGTAAAAGACGTAGCAAGGCGCTTAGCTAAGGTCGGTTTTATTGCGTTTGCACCCGACGCGCTCTTTCCACTGGGTGGCTACCCTGGTAATGATGATGATGGACGCGCTATGCAAAAAACCATGGATCGCGCTAAAATTCAAAACGATTTTGTTGCCGCAGCGCACTTTTTAAAATCGCATGCTAACAGTAACGGTAAGTTAGGCGCTGTCGGTTTTTGTTTTGGTGGCTACATTGTTAATTACTTAGCGGCAGTAGATAGCAACTTACTCAGTGCCGGCGTACCTTTTTACGGCACTCCTGCCAGCGAAAGTTTACGTAAAAATATTAAAGCACCATTAATGATTCAATTAGGCGAGCTAGATAAACGTGTAAACGCGTCGTGGCCACAGTACGAACAAGACTTAAAAGCTAATAATGTTGAATACACTATGCATATGTACAAAGGGGCAAATCATGGATTTCATAACGACTCTACAGGTCGTTATGATAAAGACAATGCCGAGCTTGCATGGCAACGTACCGTTGAGTTTTTTGATAAAAAGTTAAGCTAAGTTAGCGAATAAAAAATAATGCCACCAGCTCTAAGCCGGTGGCATTATTAAAAATACTTAGTTTTTTATCAACT
>NZ_WTKW01000517.1:0-2063 GCF_011378745.1 Pseudoalteromonas sp. Z1A6 | reverse complement strand
CATTTAAATATTTTATAACTAGAAATTAATTTATTAATACTTTTTGAGTACTTAGGTCAATATTCAGCGTTTATAAATATTCACTCGTGTTCATATTTGTACCGAGTATGTAATTAGTTATTTAACCAAAGTGTTAATAGTATATAATGTATCCAAGAATGAGACGGGCAAAATTTCATTCTCAATAAAAACAAATCTTTACCACATTATTAGCGTAGTTTTTTAGCTATATTGGTGGAGTGAGTAGCAACACATGCTTTGTTAAGCAATAGCTTGCTATTGAAAATATGGTATGACTGCTTACTTGCCTACAGCTATTGATAGAGACTACTGCTTTAATAGGTACGTCAAATCATCTAGTAGGAGATGTAAAATGATGGGCAAAACAGTTTCTTCTGAAGAAAATGCAAAGCTAACAAAGTGGCTTAAAAGTAAGCGCCACGAAAAGGGTCATACAATGCGAAGCCTAGCACAAGTGCTGGGAACGCCTCATTCGTTTATCGGCAAGATTGAAAATCAAGAACGCCGTTTAGATGTGATTGAGTTTGTTCGTTATTGTACAGCTCTAGAAGTTGATCCACATGAAGCACTTAGCTTGCTAAAAGTAGATTAACTCAAACATTGCTTAGTACACTTTAAGGGGCACTTGATAGTGCTAAGCAATATGTTAATGCAGGGATGCATTAAATATTTTTATGATAATTTTTCTCAAGCTCATATAGTTTATGCCTAATCAGGTATAAAAATATCAGCGAAGGTATAACCATCAAGGCTGTTAAAACAAAGAACAGCGACCAATTTCCCATTAACCAATCATCAATTACTACACCACTGTAGCTCGAAAGTAACGTTCGTCCTAAATTCCCTAATGACGCCAGTAATGCATAGTGTGTTGCACTAAATGCTCTATCGCATAGCATCGAAATAAAGGCCACCATAGCGACCAGCGACCATGCTTGCGTAAACCCATCAATAACAATAGCAAAGGCATACAGTCTTAAATCAGGGCCAACTAAAGCAATCCACGAAAAGGCTAAGTTTGAGGCCGCCATCGCAATGCCACTAACAAATAAACCCTTAACAATGCCATATTTTTGATTAAATAAACTGCCAACAAAGGTAAATATGATTGTAAGTACGGCAGTACCTACCTTTGAAAATGTAGCTATATCGCTATTGCTAAAACCAATTTCTTTATAAAAAACAATCGACATTCGCCCTAAAAACGCTTCGCCTATTTTAAATAAGAAAATAAACGCAAGTAATGCCAGTGCCGTTTTAACGCCATTTTTAGTAAAAAAAGCTCTAAAGGGATCAATAACGGTTACCGCGAGCCACGCAACAGTTTTTGTAAGAGGGGTTTGTTTTGTAGAGGACAGTTTTTCAAGGTACACACGTTCAAGCTCTGCATGTACCGCTTCTCTATTTGATTCAGGTTCTTTTGCAAACAATGCTCCACTCATTAGCAGCAGCATTACAGCAGCTAAAAAGTAATAAATTTGTGGCCAGTCGAGCGAGGGGATATCAGCCATATAAAATGGAATTGCACCTAAAAGCGCATAACCTGTCCACCAACCAGACGTTGCCATAGCGGCTGCCGCTGTTGCTTTGTGAGATTCGTTTGCTTTAAGTGTGTCTATTCTGAATGCATCAATAGCAATGTCTTGCGTTGCAGAAGCAATGGCGATTAACAAACAAATTGCAGCAACAATTGCTAAATTAGCTTTTAAATCAAGCCCAGCTAATAATAAGGTGCCAATAAAAATAAAGCTCTGGCAAAATAGTATCCAACTACGACGTTGGCCTAGCCATTTATATAAAATAGGGAGTTTTGTACGGTCAATGAGCGGTGACCATAAAAAATTGATACTGTAAGCGCCAAATACAATGCCGAATAGGCCAATCATGCTGCGGCTTAGCCCTTCATCCTTTAGCCAAGCCGACATAACAGAGCCAATTAATACCCACGGAAAACCGCTACTCATACCAAATATAAAAATATGGATTAAGCGTTTGTCTTTAAAGTAAGAAAAATATTCGCTAATAGAGAGAGATTTGCTCAT
>NZ_WTKW01000516.1:0-2067 GCF_011378745.1 Pseudoalteromonas sp. Z1A6 | reverse complement strand
TACTGTGCTAACTATTTTATTAATAGGGTGCAGGTAATCATGTTTAAAGTGGTACTTGGGCAATAAAAGCATTTATATATGGCTTAATGAAAAAACCCTCCAAGTAGGAGGGTTTTATATTACTCAGTAATAGCTATTACTACTTATCTTGTGCGCGCTTAGCTTTAAAGTCAGACTCGCTAGTCCACTTTGGCCAATCGCCATTGTTTGCAAGTTGAGCGGCTATATCAACAATAAGATCTATATCTTGCTTAACTCCCCCTAGCGACCAATCAGCAGAGTAGTCGTCTGCTTCTTTATGGTACTTATGCGCTATGTATTCAGGGTCGGTATCGCCCAGGCTCATAAATAATAGACTAGGCACACCTTGCTTAGAAAGTGAGAAATGATCAGATCTAAAAAATAAGCCATTTTGCGGGCGAGGATCCATTTTAACAACACGGCCTTGTGATTTTGCAGCCTTTGCTAAATAGTTTTCCATTGTCGATAAATCTTTACCGTATTGTAAAATGTAGTCAGTGCCATCAAGCACGTTCATGCCATCAATATTTAATAGACCGACCATTTTTTTTGTAGGTACAACCGCACCCGATGCAAATTCTTCAGAACCAATTAACCCCGTTTCTTCTGCTGTAAAGTTAGCAAAAATAATTGAGCGTTTAAATGGTTTTTGCTTATTCATTTTGTTCATGATGCGTGCTATTTCAAGCGTGGCTGCAGTGCCTGAAGCGTTATCTACTGCGCCGTTATAAATCTTAGGGCCAGTATCCGTTTGTTTAGTACCAAAGTGGTCCCAGTGAGCGCTAATAACAACGTATTCGTCAGGTGATTCGCTACCTGTAATTTGTGCAACTACGTTATGCGATTTTGCATGAGATACTTCGTTTTTAAAGGCAAGGTTTGCTTTTAAGTTAAGTGGCGTCGCTTTAAAGTCATCATTTAATGCTGCTTGTTTTAAATCTTGATAGTTAAGCTTTGCGGCGTTAAACATTTTCTCAGTCGCATCAAGTGTTAGCCAGCCCATAACCGGTAATTTAGACGCGTTTAAATTGTTATCCGTTAACGTGTATTTAGTGCCGGTGTTTGAACTTTCAACTACGCCCCAAGGGTATGCCGCAGGTGCTGTTTCATGAACAATAAATACAGCCTTTGCACCTTGGCGAGCGGCTTCTTCATATTTATAAGTCCAGCGACCGTAGTAGGTCATTGCATTACCAGTAAAAAGGGCATTGTTTTGAGTAGCAAAGCCTGGATCGTTAACTAGCACAACCACTGTTTTATCTGTTACATCAATATTTTTATAGTCATTCCAGCTATATTCTGGCGCATTAATGCCATAGCCAACAAATACAACGTCAGAGCTTCTTACATCAATTAATGGCTGAAGTTGCTCGGTACGTGCGGTAAAGTCTTTGCCTGATTCAAAGCTCAAATCACCTACCTTTAACTGCATGTCCTGATTAGCTGTCACCATTGCCATTTTTACAGGCTGTAAGTATTTACCTTTATAAGCACCGGTTAAACCCAGCGCTTTATATTGCTCGCTTAAGTAGCCTACTGTTTTTACTTCGCCATGAGTAAGCGGGCCTCGGCCTTGAAAGTCATCAGAGGCTAGCGTTTTAATATGCTGTTTAATATTGCTAAGGCTTACACCGGCTGTATTTTCTAATGGGGTTTGTTGGCTTGCAGGCTCTGAGCAGCCAAAGAGTGCAACTAGCAGGCTTAGGCTAGCGCTTTTTAAAAGAGTAGATGCCATAGTCTTCATATTGTTATTTAATTAGGCTTTCAATATAAAGGAAGCACCGCAGCGATGTCGAATTTTTATAGAGAACTTTTCATTCAATTGCAGATTGATTTTATAATGTGTATAAATAACGAACAACCTAAAGGAGCACATAATGAGCCAATGTAAAAAAAGTGGGTATTTATTTATAGCTAGTGGCATTGCATTTTTTGCTGCTGCAATATTAGCTGAGCAGGAGACATTTTTTGTGCTGTCTGCTTCTTTTATAATATTGGGCACTATAAGTATAAAAAAAGCGGCTTAATAACCGCTTAGTTTTTTTA
>NZ_WTKW01000515.1:0-2068 GCF_011378745.1 Pseudoalteromonas sp. Z1A6 | reverse complement strand
ATCGTTTGGATTAATACTTTTTTCAAAAGGTTTATTTTCAACATTATTTATATATCTGGTTTTGCGTTAAAGTATACTTAACAAGGCAAAGCAGTAGGACTAAAAACAGCTGGCCATTACTCGAGCCTCGCTATTTTGCCCAACAATTTTTAGCCTCTGTTTGAGGCGTTATATGTACAAGGAGAGTTCAGTTGATGCGTTACCTATTTTTACTGTTGCTAATACCTTTTTATTCTTTTGCCGAAATTAACCTTCCTCTGCAAAAAGAACTAATTGAAATGGAAATTGAAGATCAACATATTCGAAACAAAATAGGAAAAGCTGGATGGCAAAACCCGCCCAAAGCACTCCTAGAACAAATGATGAAAATAGATGAAAGTAATACAGGAAAACTTAAAGCTATCATTAAAAAGCATCATTGGGTAACAAAAGATTTAGTTGGAGTTAAAGGAGTTGGAGCAGCATTTTTAGTCATTCAGCATTCACCTGATGTTGCATTTAAAGTAAAAATGCTTCCTTATTTAAAGCAATCATATTTGAATGGCGAAGGTGTTAGCGGACAACAAGTTGCTCTTTTAACTGATAGAGTTCTTATTGCACAAGGAAAGAAACAAATCTATGGTACTCAAGCTGACGTGAGTGAAGGTAAAGTTGTGTTTAGCCCCATAGAAGATGAAACTAATGTAGATAAACTGCGTGAAGAAATGAAGATGCCCTCTTTAGATTTTTACTTAAAAATAATGGAAAAAATGTACGGGATTAAAGAGCACCCTGAAATAGACTTGAATTAATCTACATATAACAACACGGCCTGAGGTGGACAGCAAGCGCTAAAGCTCTCTTTCCATCGCAAATTTTAACAGCGGTGATCCCTTACTTTTCAATGTAGTTAGGTAAGTTGATTCATCGTAGGGCGTATGTAGATTTAGACCCGACTTTACTTATCTAGTTCTTTTCTTAGAGGAAATAACAAAGGCACCCATCCTAAATTTTGCACATAAACACCAGTAATCCTTTTCAAAACGCCAATTAAAACCAACAGTAAACACTTCTTTATATTCTGCGTAAAAATACAGTAATCGATTGAACCAAAATAGGAACTCAGCTATGGTTTATTTATCAATAAAAACAAATAAAAAACGAGTTAATCTACAGGCTCGTTAGGTAATTCAATGAATACTGCCATCGATGAAGTCACAAATAATTACCAAGACTGGAGCTTAGACAAATTATCGTATGTGGATGGGTTACTAACACTGAACATTATCACTTATTTAGAAGATGATGCTCCCGTAAGGTTTATGGTTGTGTTTACAAATACCGTTTTATTCGAAACTTATGATGAAAGTAGCCATTTTCATGACTATCATCAAAACCGTGATTTGGGCGTCATCGGCGTATATTCTGATTCAAGCTTATTGGAGTATGCTCAAACTAAAACGAATACTTTCAGTTTAAACAACAATAAGCTGTTTCATTATTCAGTAATGACTACAAATGAAATCATTCATGTTTTAACAAATATTGAGCCTCAGGTGATAAACGTTACATAACAAAACGCGCTGAGGTGGGCGACTAGTAAAATTTGGCTATTAATTGTGGGAAGCTGAAAATAGTAAGTAAGATTTTAAAAACTTTATAACAAGGAACGTATATGAATTTATCTGAAGGCAAAACTATAATTGAATTTGAAATATCACAAACAGGCCACCAAATTATTGAAGCTAAAATTAATGGTAAATCGTTACGTTTTATTTTAGATAGTGCCGCTGGATCATCTGTTTTAGACCGTGCATGTCTTATTGAGCTTGGCATTGAAGAAACACCCAATGTTGAGAATGCAGCAGGTTTGGGGACTTCGGATCACGATATGGGCGATATAGAAGTTCATTCAATAGAATTAGGAAATGCCTTATTTGAGAGTCCTGATTTTGTATCACTTAATCTTGACCATGTACAAGTAGCAGATGGTGAAAAGGGAGTACATGGCTTATTAGGCTCTCCGTTTTTTATTCAATACCAAGCTGTTATCGATTTTTCAAAAAACAGTCTAGAGCTTTTTAATAAA
>NZ_WTKW01000514.1:0-2082 GCF_011378745.1 Pseudoalteromonas sp. Z1A6 | reverse complement strand
TTCATATAATTGTCATATATAAAACAGATACTTAGTAAAAGTATTGAGAAAGTTTTAAAATATGTATTGGATAAACTTTCATCCATGTCATTAATGAGGGATAATATGCGCCCTTTTAAATCCTATGCTGGGACATCTCGCGAAAGCGTGGATGAGTGCGTAGATCTTGCAGGATCATTGAGAATTTAATTTCTCTGAGTAAATATATGAGCATCGAAAAGTTAAGAAATATAGCGATTATCGCGCACGTTGACCACGGTAAAACAACTCTGGTTGACAAACTACTTGAGCAATCAGGTACATTAGAAACACGCGGCGGTAACGAAGAGCGCGTGATGGACTCAAACGACATTGAGAAAGAACGTGGTATTACCATTTTGGCTAAAAACACAGCCATCTCTTGGAACGACTACCATATCAATATCGTAGATACTCCGGGACACGCCGATTTCGGTGGTGAAGTTGAACGCGTACTTTCGATGGCTGACTCAGTATTATTACTTGTTGATGCTCAAGAAGGTCCAATGCCACAAACGCGTTTCGTTACGCAAAAGGCATTCGCGCAAGGCTTAAAGCCAATCGTAGTTATCAATAAAATTGATAAGCCAGGTTCACGTCCTGATTGGGTTATGGATCAAATCTTTGATTTATTCGACAACCTTGGCGCAACTGACGAACAGTTAGACTTTAAAGTAATCTACGCTTCAGCTATCAACGGCTGGGCAACACTAGATTTAGACGAGCCATCAGACAACATGGAACCTATGTTCAAGATGATCGTTGACGAAGTATCACCACCGGATGCAGATCCTGAAGGTGACTTCCAAATGCAAATTTCTCAACTAGATTACAACTCTTATGTTGGTGTAGTTGGTATTGGTCGTATTAAACGTGGTTCTGTTGCTCCTAACCAACAAGTTACTATTATCAGTGCTGATGGCACTACACGTAATGGTAAAATTGGCGCAGTACAAAGCTACCTAGGTCTTGAACGTATCGAAACTGATAGAGCTTACGCTGGTAACATCGTAACTGTAACAGGTATTGGTGAGCTTAAGATTTCTGATACAGTTTGTTTCCCAGGAAACGTTGAAGCATTACCACCTCTAAGTGTTGATGAGCCAACTGTAACAATGACATTCTCTGTAAATAACTCACCTTTCTGTGGTAAAGAAGGTAAGTTTGTAACGTCACGTAATATCCGTGAGCGTTTAGACAAAGAATTAGTACACAACGTAGCACTTCGCGTTGAAGATACTGGTAGCCCAGATAGCTTCCGTGTTTCTGGTCGTGGTGAATTACACCTAGGTATCTTAATCGAGAACATGCGTCGTGAAGGTTACGAGCTTTCAGTTTCTCGTCCAGAAGTTATCTTACGTACTGTAGATGGCGTTCTAGAAGAACCGTTTGAAACAGTAACTATTGACTGTCAAGACGAGCATCAGGGTTCTGTTATGGAACAAGTTGGCCTACGTAAAGGTGAACTTACTAACATGACTCCAGATGGCAAAGGCCGTATGCGTTTAGATTTCATGATCCCTAGCCGTGGTTTAATTGGTTTCCAAACTGATTTCATGACGCTTACTTCGGGTTCTGGTCTTATGTACCATACGTTCGATCATTACGGTCCTCACAAAGGTGGCGACATCGGTGTTCGTAAGAACGGCGTAATGATTGCAAACGCAACGGGTAAAGCACTTACTAACGCATTATTCAACTTACAAGAACGCGGCCGTTTATTCATCGGTCACGGTGTTGAAGTATACGAAGGTATGGTTATCGGTATTCATAACCGTGATAACGACCTTACAGTTAACGCCCTTAAAGGCAAGCAGTTAACTAACGTACGTGCATCTGGTACTGATGAAGCGCAAACGCTTTCTCCACACCTTAACTACTCACTTGAGCAAGCGCTTGAGTTCATCGATGATGACGAGCTAGTTGAAGTAACTCCACTAAACATTCGTATCCGTAAGCGTTACCTTACAGAAAACGAACGTAAACGTGCAGGTCGTGGACCTAAAGCATAATCTATTAATTTAGAATTGTGATTTTAAAAGCCGCTGTATTGAAAAATACAGC
>NZ_WTKW01000513.1:0-2087 GCF_011378745.1 Pseudoalteromonas sp. Z1A6 | reverse complement strand
TTATTAAAATTCAATAAATTAAACAATTAATACACTTTAAAATAAGGTGGCTAAGTTCTCGCTAAATAATTTAAGCCTACTAATCTTTTATAAGCAGCTAAAATTGATTAGTAATATTTCAGTTTCCGGTGTATACCCCTGTATTAATAATTAACAAAAGTTATACTTTCTAAACATATCGTCATAAATAAGGAATTCTTAATCTATGTCAGCAATTTACATAGCCGGTATCGCACTTTGCTCTGTGCTTGCCCAATGGGTCGCGTGGGCTTTTAGAGTACCCGCTATTCTTTTTTTATTGCTTACTGGTCTTTTACTTGGACCATTTAGTGGTGTTTTAGACCCTGATGCACTTTTAGGTGATTTACTGTTTCCAGTAGTATCACTAAGCGTTGCCATCATTTTATTTGAAGGTTCCTTAACTCTGCATTTCAGAGAATTAAAAGGGATAGGAAAAGTTGTAAGGAATCTCTGCTCAATCGGTATGCTTACTACCTGCATTATTATTAGCTTAAGCGCCTACTGGTTGCTTGAGCTCAATTGGCGTGTTGCTGCGGTACTAGGCGCAGTACTCGTTGTTACTGGCCCTACCGTTATAGCACCGCTATTAAACTCAATGCGTCCAACACAAGACATAGACCGCATACTTCGCTGGGAAGGTATTGTAATAGACCCAATTGGCGCATTATTTGCTGTATTGGTATTTGAAGCTGTAATGCTTGTAGGCCAAGGCGAAGTATTTAGTCATACTATTATTGCTTTAGTTAAAACCCTGGGTGTTGGTTTAAGTATTGGTGTTGCTGCAGGTTGGCTAACAACCCTATTAATGCGTCGCGAGTGGCTGCCATTTGAATTACATAAGTTTGGAATTTTAGCACTAGTCCTTATTAGTTTTTCTGTATCAAACTATTTAAGCCATGAATCAGGCTTATTAGCAGTAACTGTATTTGGTATTTGGCTTGCGAACCAAGACGATTTAGAAATAGATTCTGTACTTGAGTTTAAAGAAGACTTGTCGATGATATTAATATCAACGCTGTTTATTTTACTTGCAGCACGTTTACAGCTTTCTGATTTGATGATGCTCGACAGCGATGTATTTATATTTTTAGCTATTGTGCTTTTTGTTGCACGCCCACTGTGTATTGCTATTTCGACCTTTGGTACTGACTTACCAATGAAGTCTCGCTTGGTACTTGCCTGGATTGCTCCACGCGGTATAGTTGCCGCAGCCGTTGGGTCGGTATTTGCACTAAGTATGATGGAAGCTGGCGTTGCTGATGCTGAAAAGATGGTGCCACTTATATTTACGGTGATCATCATTACGGTTGTGCTGCAAAGCTTAACAGCCATCCCTGTTGCCAAGCTATTAGGTGTACGCCAACCATCGCCAAACACAATATTAATTATTGGTGCAAACCATGTATCGCGTGCAATTGGACGTGGCTTACAAGAGCAGAATATTCCGGTTCACCTTTCAGATCCTGCATGGGAAAACTGCAGAATGGCACGTATGGATGGCTTAGCTTGTTATTATGGTAACCCGCAATCAGAGCATGCTGAACGCTACTTACCTCTAACAACTATTCGCAGTGTCTTAGCGCTATCGCCAAACCGTCATCATAATGCGCTAGGCGTTCAATACTTTTCGCATTTACTTAATGAAAAAAATGTATTTTCGCTTCGCTCATCAACGTCGCATGCTAAAGCAAATAAAGACAGTGCAACGTTTTTATCTAGACAAATATTGTTTGGCGACGAAGGCTCATACGCACGTTTGAGCAGTATCATAGCTAAAGGCGGTAAGGTTAGTTCAACACGTATCTCGGATGAGTTTAGCTGGGAGCAATACCTAGAAATGAACCCTGAGGCTATCCCTTTGTTTATTCTTAAAGGTGATAAAGACAGCGACGACGATACGCCAATTAAGCTAAGACCGTTTACAATCAACATGGAAAAACCGCCGCAAGAAGGCGAGCGTGTTGTTGCATTACAGCCGCCTAAAATGTCAGTCTTAAAAGACCCGCAAACAAAGGCTAAAGAAGAAAGTTAAACACTTTTATTACCTGTAAAAACTGAAAAACCCT
>NZ_WTKW01000512.1:0-2097 GCF_011378745.1 Pseudoalteromonas sp. Z1A6 | reverse complement strand
TAAGGTTGAAGGTTGAGAGCCGCTTTATTTTTTAACTTCAAACTTTTCGAATAAAAACTGAATAAACGACGTCACCTTTTGAGCCACAAATTTTCTATGCGGATAAATAGCAAATAAGCCAAATTCAAATGTTTTATAGTCCCGCATAACCTGCACAAGCTTACCCGATGCAATATCGTCTCTCACCACTATTTCAGGGATTAAGCCAATACCGCCACCCGCAACAACAACCTCTTTTACAGCTTGCGGATTATTAACCGAAACACGCGAGTTTACGCTTGCCGTTAATGCCTCACCACTTGGTGAAACTAGAGGCCAATGGCGACCTATTTTAAAGTTGCTATCAATCACTGTGGCGTGTTGCTCAAGCTCGCCAACACCTGTAGGTGCGCCAAAACGCTGAATGTATTCGGCTGATGCACATAAAATTAAAGGGTAACTGGTAATTTGCCTCGCGATTAAATTAGAGTCAGACACGCTACCAATTCTAATTGCTAAATCAACACCCTCTTCTAGCAAATCAATTGTTTTGTCTGAAAGCACTAAATCAATACTTAAATCGGGATAGCGACTCAATAACTCAGGCATTAACGGCGCTAGGTTTGATTCACCAAACGACACCGGTGCGCTTACCCGAAGCTTGCCGCTAGCAAGCGCTGTTTGACCCGATAAGTTATCGAGCATTTCGCTGTAGCTTTCAATTACAGGCACTACGCTTGCGTAGTAACTTTGCCCCGCTTCGGTAATCGAAATTCTGCGCGTGGAGCGGTTAAATAATCTAACCCCTAAGTCTTGCTCTACAATGCCCACGTATTTACTGACCAGCGCCTTTGAAAGCCCTAGTCTGTCGCCTGCGGCTGTAAAAGAGCCTGTTTCAACAACCGCGATGATTGTTTTAATGCCAATAATAGTATCCATGATTGTCAATATAGCATTGACATTAATTCCTTGCTAGCTCGGTTTTTCAAAACTGACAATAGTGAAAGAATAGCGTTACTAAAAATCACTATTCAAAATTAAAAACAGGACAACCCATGAGCAACCTAACACTATACCGTTTTACTTTATCTGGTCATTCACACCGTGCAGAGCTATTTACGTCACTTTTAAATCTTGATGTAAATATGGTTGATGTTGCACTACAAAACGGCGCACAAAAGCAAGCTGAATTTCTAGAAATGAATATTTTTGGACAAGTACCGGTACTTAAAAATAACGATGACGTTATTAACGATTCAAACGCTATTTTAGTTTACTTAGCGCAAAAATTTGATGCTAACAGAACCTGGTACCCTGAAGACGTAACTGTTCAAGCGCAAATTCAGCGCTGGTTGAGTGTTGCTGCGGGGCTTGTGGCTTCAGGCCCTGCTGCAGCGCGTTTAGTTACTGTGTTTGGCGCGCAGCTTGATCATAAAAACGCGATAAACATCGCCCATACATTATTTAAAACAATGGATGCGTATTTACAAAACCGTGAATACTTAGTCGGCATTCAGCCAACTATTGCCGACATTGCCAACTTTTCGTACATAGCACACGCACCAGAGGGCGGCGTATCACTTGAGCAATACCCAAATATTTTAAGATGGCTAAACAACGTTCGTAAACTTGATGGTTTTATAGCAATGCCTGAAACAAAAGCGGGTTTGCTAGCTTAGTTTTTTAAATTTTAATATTGTTTGGAAAGAGGCTATTTAGCCTCTTTTTTTGTATAGGTTAACTCTTTCCTTAATGATATTTATGATTGCCAATAACTTACATTCATAATGTGTAGAGCCAGCTGCAAATGTATTTTGGTGCGCTATATTCAAAATAAGCCTAATAAAACTTAGGAAATACTTTTCAGGACAACCTTGGTTTAGTATTATTTAAGTATGCAATGGAAGTATAATTCTTATATCAGCTTTAAGTGAATGGTGTAATTGTTAGTCGATTAAATAAATACGAATATACGTACATCTACATGGAGTTCAATCTATCAACTGGGTCAAAATAGAAAAAGTATTTCGGTTGTTTTTCCCCGAATTTTCCAACAAAGTTACTTGGGCTGTCATTATTACAGGACTTGGTTTAACCTCATCTTCAATTCTACAAAAT
>NZ_WTKW01000511.1:0-2102 GCF_011378745.1 Pseudoalteromonas sp. Z1A6 | reverse complement strand
GAACCTTGTAACAAAATATTTCTAAAAGTTTTAGCTATAATCTATTTAGATGTAACAATTATTAAGAACGTCCACTTTTACACAAGCCTTTTCACCTTATGAATTAACTTAAGCATGTTATGCATTGAAATTTAACAATTGCGGCCAAATGTCCTTTAATTCATACCAACCACTGCGCATTTACCCACCAGCTTAACAGCTTGTTTACACTAGGTTTTGTCATTAGTTATTTCTATCTGAATGAAGCTTTTTTAGTACGATTTCTCATTCGTTTTTCAGCTCATTTATCTATACAATCACTCCTTTATTTTTACGCACATATTTCAAGTGATTATCTCATGCTATTAACGATTGTTTATATTATTGGTATTACAGCAGAAGCCATGACTGGCGCACTTAGCGCAGGACGAATGAAAATGGATTGGTTTGGCGTAGTGCTGGTAGCCAGTGCGACCGCAATTGGTGGTGGCAGCGTACGAGATATATTACTTGGCAATTACCCGCTTACGTGGGTTCAGCACCCTGAGTATTTATTAATTACTTGTATTGCCGGTATTGTTACTACATGGCTTGCTAAGTGGGTAGTTAAATTTAAAGGCATATTTATGCGCTTAGACGCCCTTGGCTTAGCTGCCTTTAGTATTATTGGCTGTCAAGTGGGGCTAAATATGGGCTTGCACTATGGTATTTGTGTTGTGGCTGCGGTTGTTACTGGCGTATTTGGTGGGTTACTGCGTGATTTAATATGTCGTCAAGCGCCGTTGGTATTGCACAACGAGTTGTATGCCAGCGTATCGCTAATTGTAGCGTGCTTATACTTAGCGCTGCACCATTACAATATTGACGACAACATAAGCATTATTGTAAGCCTAGTTGCGGGATACTTAATACGTATGGCATCAATACGCTTTAAATGGCGCTTACCTACGTTTAGTTTATTAGAACCAGCTAAGTAGATAAAATAGTTATATGAGACAGGCTTGAATCTGCTAGGCAATAAAGCCTGTCTTCTCTTTAATGATCTTACTATTTAATACTCACACTACATCGCTTAACGCGGTTTTAGAGCCACTGTTATTGTGTGGCATTACGCTAAAGCTGCCGTCTGTTTCGAGCACAACTGCGGCTACCTCTTCTATTGCAATAATACCTGCGCCTCGCACAGCAGCGCGAATTTCTGACTTTGTTACCCGTTGTGATTTAAGGGCTGAATCACAATACTCGCCATTACTTAATAATAACGTGGGTTTTGCTTTTACAAGCGCTGCAAATTGTGACGAGCGCACACTAAACCAGGTAATAGCGTATTGCAGCCCTATTAGTACAATAAAGGCAAGAATGCCCTCAAACAGCGGGACACTTTTAGAAATAATAACAGACGCTAATATAGAGCCCAGCGCAATGGTGACTACAAAGTCGAACACGTTCCACTTTGAAAGCGTACGTTTACCCGATATACGCAGCCAAAACACCAGAGCTATATAACCCAGCACACCAATTATAAGTACACGTAATAACCCCTGCATGTCATCGTAAAACATAATGGCTCCTTTTCTATTTTAACGCTTAATGTAAGTGCTCGTTATTTACTTACATTTTTTTAATTTATTGCTTAACCGTAGTTGTTACAAGTGTGTGTAATACTTTGCTTATTTTTTTAGCCGCTGGGCAATTTACAGCATTATGACGCGCAGCTATATAAGCAGGATCGTTGTAACTTAACCACACTTGCGATTGTGCGTCTTCCCATACCAGTGCTTTTAGCGGTAAATCAATACCGATTGTTTGTGCGCATTGCATAAGTGGTGTGCCGCCTTTAGGATTACCAAATATAAGAACCTCTGTTGGGCGTAGTTGTTGCTCTACTTTTTTAGCACCGGCTGCGTGATCTATTCGTGCAAATATATTTAGCCCTTTTTGTTTTGCCAAATTCTCAAACTTATCCATTGTGGCTTTTGCACTTAATGGGCTTTTTACTGAAATTAGCCCCTCTACTGCGTTAGCATTTGTAATAGTAAAAAGTAATGCGAGTCCAAAAATAATGTTTAGTGTTTTCATAGTGCCTCCGTTTGAATATATAAATACTGAGCGTTATTGCTCCT
>NZ_WTKW01000510.1:0-2103 GCF_011378745.1 Pseudoalteromonas sp. Z1A6 | reverse complement strand
TATGCGCCCTGATTAAATTGTTTTAATGCATCGCTTAAGTGCTTTTTAGCAAAGTTAATTTCAATAGGTGTTGTTAATAGCGGATAGCAAAGCCCACCAAGTATCAAAAACGGGATTAATATCCAACCTTTAAATACCGTGAATATTAAAAATAGTGGACTTAGTAATATTAATTTAATAATACGTAGTAACACTTTATCAGTTGGCGATAACATACTTAACGAAAGTGCTATTACGTCCTGGCGCTTGCGCACTTTTAAGTGTTTAAGATCATCTAATTGGCTTGAAAAAAAGGTAAACATATTAAATCGATTTTTTTGTTATTAAGCGGCTAATCACTAAAGCAAACAAAGTGATTGAGAATAGCGCAAATATAATTTCCATCCAAGCAGGCATGCTCAAACCAATAAACTGCCAATCTATATTTCCACAATCCCCGGTCGCCTGAAAAAAGCTAGGTATCCATTCGTGTAACGGCATAAACGATGGGAAGTTTGGTTCAAACTCACAGCTAAATGCAAAAGGGTCTGTGGTGGTTTGCATATCAATATGCTCGCGAGCTATAAGGTATCCCCAAACACTCGATACACCCCAAATTACATACGCTAATATACGAACTGCTTTGCTCTGTGGTTTAGTCGAACCTACAATGCCTGCACCTAATAAACCCAGTACAGCGGTACGTTGATATATGCACATTATGCAAGGCGCCAATCCCATTTGGTATTGAAAGAAAAGGGCGGTCACTTCAAGTAAAAAAACGATAGCTGTAAATAAAAGCCACGGGGTACGTTGGGTGGGTAATTGCGCAAGCCAGTTCATAAAAATTCCGCGTTTAAATAAGATGTTAGATTATGACCTAGGATAATGTATGCGGCAACAAAAAGGAAAAAAAAGCTACCGAAGTCGCTTTTTATAAGATGAAATTATTGACTACTCAATACAGCCTCAGCAGAGGTTACATGGCGCTCTACTTAGTTCCCATTGATACATAAGCTAAGTTATATCGCTTACTTATACAACATTGGTGCATTGCCTAATCACTTCTTTAAAGTTGCTGTTAGAACGCTCTGTTGCATAGGTGTTCCTTTTTAATGTACTTATGTGTATTAAGTTGATTCAGCTAAGTATGGTGTAAATAAAAATACCAATAATTACAATGTACCTACAATGAATATTGCTCTGTATATTTATACATTGTAGCGATATTAGAAAAACCTAAATTTTATTATTTATTAATCCTTAATTTCTACTCATTTGCTTATTAATATGTCTGACTTTACTTGTTAGTTATGCTTCGTCTGGTACAATCAGTCAGTTATTCGTGTAAAACGATGAGTGTTGATTAATTCGAGTGGGAACTGGATGAGAATTTTTAAAGCGAAAAGCCCAGCAGGATTTGCTGAAGAATATATAGTTGAATCTATTTGGAACGGCGATTTCCCTCCAGGTTCAATTCTACCTGCCGAGCGAGAACTTTCAGAGTTAATTGGTGTAACAAGAACGACCTTGAGAGAAGTATTACAGCGTTTAGCACGTGATGGTTGGTTAACAATTCAGCATGGTAAACCAACAAAAGTAAATAACTTTTGGGAGACGTCTGGCTTAAATATTCTTGAAACACTAGCGCGCTTAGATGAAGACAAGATGCCAGAGCTGACAGATCAGCTTTTATCTGCACGTACTAATATCAGTGCTATTTATACACGTGCTGCAATTAAGTTAAATCCTGAACGTGTAATTGAAATTTTATCACAAAGTCATGAGCTAGAAGACACTGCGCAGGCATTTGCTGACTACGATTATAAAGTTCATCACGAATTAGCCGTTGCGGGTAATAACCGTATTTATGTATTAATACTCAACGGTTTTAGAGGCTTTTATTCAAAGATTGGTTGTCATTACTTCTCTGATGCCGGAACTCGTGAACTTGCTCGTCAGTTTTATAAAGATTTAACAATCTTGGCAGAAAATAAAGAGCACGATGGTGCTATTTCGATGATGCGTAAATACGGTCATCAAACAGGTGAGATTTGGCAAAAAATTCGAGGCGATATGCCCTCAGATATAATGGATTAAATTTAAACGAGAAACCTGCATTTG
>NZ_WTKW01000051.1:0-16783 GCF_011378745.1 Pseudoalteromonas sp. Z1A6 | reverse complement strand
CGAGCTTAATAAAGCTCGGCTTTTAAAAGTACGTTTAATAATTATGTACTTGGGTATTCGCGGTACGCACGCTCTATATTTTTAGCCTGCTTTTTAGAAATACCTAAATGGGCAAGTGCTACACGTAAACGAGCACGTGATAAGTCAGACCCTAATATTTCCATTGCATCAAGCACTGACGTACTTGATGTTTTGCCAGTAATTGCGACAAATATTGGCTCTAAAAAGTCTTTAATCTTAAGCTCGTGGAATGTAGCCACTTCTTTTGCAATTGCAAAAATAGCGGGCTTTTCAAAGCTACGTAAACCTTCAAGCTGCCATACAAAAAATTGTAGCGCTTGGCGAATCACGTTTTCGTCTGCTTTGCCGGCTGTTAATAGCGCAGGATCGTAAGTTGGAATACCACCTACAAAGTGCCCTGCAAGCTCAACCATATCCGACAGCGTATTAATACGTGTTTTAACTTCTGGTAATATTTTAGCTAACATTTCGCCGTTAAACTTCCAATCAACAAAGCGCTGAATTAACTGCTCGTCGGTTAGATTTTCACGGATCCACATGCCGTTTAACCAGCTTAATTTATCTACGTCGAATACTGGACCACCAAGCGATACGCGCTTCATGTCGAAGTTTTCAATCATTTCATTGAGTGTGAATTTTTCACGCTCATCAGGCATTGACCAACCCATACGGCCTAAATAGTTAAGCACGGCTTCTGGCAGGTAGCCCATTTCTTTATAGTAGTTAATAGACGTTGGGTTTTTACGCTTAGACAGCTTTGATTTATCTGGGTTACGTAATAACGGTAAGTGACCAAGTACTGGCGCTTCCCAACCAAAATCTTCATAAAGCTTTAATAGCTTAGGCGCTGAGTTAATCCATTCTTCACCACGGAAAATATGGCTAATTTCCATATGGTGGTCATCAACTACGTTCGCTAAAAAGTACGTTGGAAAACCATCTGCTTTTAAAAGTACTTGCATGTCTACGTTTTCCCACGGGATCTCAATTTCATCACGTAGGTAGTCGTTAAACTTAAATGTGCCTTCGCTTGGGATTTTCATACGTATAACGTAAGGTTTGCCTTCAGCTAAGTTTGCTTTAATTTCTTCATCTGTATGGTTTAAACCACGACCGTCATATTTAGGGCGTAGGCCTTCTGCCATTTGCTCTTCACGCATTTGATCAAGCTCTTCGCTTGTTGCAAAGCAGTAAAACGCTTTACCATCGTCAACTAACTGATGCGCGTATTTTTTATATAAATCGCTACGCTCAGATTGACGGTAAGGACCAAATTCGCCACCCACATCAGGACCATGATCCCACTCAAGCCCTAACCAACGTAGGCTATCCATAATCGCAAGTTCAGACTCTGGCGTGCTACGTACTTGGTCTGTATCTTCTATACGAAGTACAAATTCACCGCCTTGTTGTTTAGCAAAACAGTAGTTAAATAAGGCGATATAAGCGGTGCCAAGATGCGGGTCACCAGTTGGCGACGGGGCAACACGGGTGCGAATTGTCATGGTATATTCTCTTTAAATAAGTGAGATAGTAAAAGTGGTTTATGCAGCTACTTTGTTTAAGTAAGCAATAATATCGTTTGATTCGTACAGCCATTGTACTTGGCCGTTTTGCTCTATACGCAGGCAAGGCACTTTAACTTTGCCGCCTTGCTCTAGTAGCTCTTGACGATATTGCTCATTGTCTTTTGCATCACGCGTTTCTATGTTTAAGCCTTCGCGTTTAATAGCGCGACGTACTTTTACACAAAACGGGCATGCTTTAAATTGATACAGTTTAAATTGTGAGGTTTGCTGATCAAGCTGTGCTTGCTCGTCGCTTGCACGCTTTTTACTGCGAGGAGTAAATACAAAATTAAAGAATAAGATTATACAACCTAAAAACCAACGAACTAATTTCATGTTCTGTGCTCTGCTTACAACAATTTAAGGAGCCAGATTTTAGCACAAATTTACAATCAAAAAAGTGTAATACTGCGAGAATTACACTCAAGTAATTTAATTTACTAAAAGTGCTTCTATAGCAATACCATATCATCCCTATGAAGTACTTCTGCGCCACTATCGTAATCGAGTAATAGGCCTATTTGACTAGAGTGCGCACCCTTTATTTTATTTACCTCGGTACTACTAAAGCGCGTTAAGCCCCGTGCAATTACTTGATTTTTATTATCTATTAAATCAATTAAATCACCGCGTTCAAAACGTCCAAATGCATTAGTAACGCCTTTAGCAAGTAAGCTTGCGCCTTTATTTTGCAGCGCTGTAATAGCACCTGCATCTATAACAATTTGGCCGGTACTTTTAGGCCCGGCTAGTAACCATTTTTTACGGCCATCTTTTGGAGCGGTGAGTTTTAAAAAACGCGTGCCTGGTAACTCGTCACTCATGCATTTTAAAATAACGTTTTTACCTGCGCCTTTAGCAATAATAACTTCAACGCCTGCGCGCCTTGCAATGTCAGCGGCTTGCAGTTTAGTCGCCATGCCGCCAGTACCTAAGTTTGTACCACTGCCACCAGCAAGTTGGCGCAGCTCATCGTTTATATGTGTTACTTCGCCAATGAGGGTGGCATCGGCATTTGTGCGAGGATCGCTGGTAAATAACCCTTCTTGATCGGTAAGTAGCAATAATTTATTAGCATTAGCCAAAATAGCGACAAGTGCCGATAAATTATCGTTGTCGCCTACTTTTATTTCACTGGTAGCGACTGCGTCATTTTCGTTAATGATGGGCACAACGTCGTAATTTAATAACGCATTGAGTGTATCGCGGGCATTAAGGTAGCGCTCTCTGTCGTCTACATCAGCGCGAGTAAGCAGCATTTGCCCTACATTTACCCCATATAAAGCAAACAAGCTCTGCCAAATATGAATAAGTTGACCTTGTCCAATTGCAGCAAGCATTTGTTTATCAATTAAGCTTCTGCCACAGGGTTTTAATAGTTGTTCGCGCCCAGCAGCTACCGCGCCGCTCGATACTAAAATAACCTGATGCCCCTGCTTTTTAAGCTCGCAGCATTGGCGTACTAATTCAACCATATGTGCTTTGTCTAGCTTATCGGTGCCACCAGTAAGAACGCTTGTACCAAGCTTTACAACTATTACCTGTTCCCTTTGCATGTGCTTTTTACTAATCATTAATTAAAGATGAATTAATTTATACCAGCTCGGTATTTTTGAACAAGTTAAAAATATTCATGCTAGGATCTGATTTTATTAAATTATGTAAATTACTCTCTATGCCTGCCAGTTTATGTTTAATTATTGCCACCTTTTTATGGGGCAGCTCTTTTATAGCGCTCAAATACGCCATTGCTATTTATGACCCTGCATTGGTAATATTTTTACGCATGCTCACCACGTTAGTTTTATCGCTTTGTTTATGGCGCTATGTTATTCGGTTTGAGTATTTAAAAGGTGACTGGAAGTATTTAGTGGGTATGTCGCTTGCTGAGCCTTGTTTGTACTTTTTATTTGAAGGCCATGCAATGGAATATACTTCGGCTTCGCAGGCCGGTGTTATTGTATCGTGCTTGCCTATAATTATTGCGCTACTTGCCTTTTTATTACTTAAAGAATACATAAGCAAAGCCATTGTTGTTGGTTTTACGCTGTGTATTGGCGGCAGTATTTTACTTACGCTTCTTTCACCAAGTTCTGAGCAGGCACCTAATCCGTTGTTGGGTAACTTTTTAGAGCTTATGGCTATGGTGTGCGCTGCATTTTATACCGTAAGTATTAAACATTTAGCTAATCGCTACTCGCCCCTGACTTTAATTGCGTTGCAAGGTATTAGTGGCAGCTTGTTTTTTGCGCCATTTTTATTTTTTATCGACCTACCAAGCGAAAACCAACACGACTTAACTGCGCTCATGAGCATTTTGTATTTAGGTTCGTGTGTAACCCTTGGCGGCTACGGCATGTACAACTATGCAATTAGCAAGGTATCGGTATTAACCGCTGCTGCGTACTCTAATTTAATTCCTATTTTTACACTTATTTTGTCAGCTATTATTTTGGGCGAAGTGCTCAACGTTTGGCAATGGCTGAGCATATTTGTGGTATTTATTGGCGTAATGATAAGCCAGCGCCATCAAGAGCTCGTGGTTGATATACCGCTTAGCGAATCGGGCGAAGACATTTGCGCAGATACAAGCAATCTTAAATCAGTACCCGAGGCAAGCGAATCAAAAGGATAACAGGTAAGCAAATACAGCCCAGGTGTTTGTAAAAATGAGTTTTGGGATTGATGAATAACCTCAATCCCCGTTACTTTATAATTTTGTATCACCCCACTTTGCAGCTGCAAAGTAAACGCTTCCCCCACTTTTGCGTTTTGTAAAAATGCAAAGTGGGTGTCGTTATGCCCTGCTATTAGCGCGCCTTTTTCGTTTCCAAATTCTTTTCCGCCAAGCTCCCCTGCGGGTAAAAATTGGCTAGGCGCAAATGCTAAATTACGACCACTCGCTCCAGCCAATACGCTTAATGTTTTATTATGGCTTGGCCAATCAAGCTTTGCAGTAACGTAGCTGTCGGCGTAATACCACGGCCTTACTTTAATCCCGGGTGATTTAAGTGCCTCTTGCCATGCCTGTTCAATTAATACTTGAGCAAGCCACGCTTTTGCCTGCATATAAGTACCGTGACCAAATAATCCAAGCCCAGCTATTAGTAAGCCCACGCTTAGCCACCTTTTCATTTTAAGTCTCTTTTCATTTAGGGATTCGCTCTGTGTTTAAATTTAAGAGCGCCAAATCCTAATAATAAAATACAGCCTAATAATATGTGCAGCCTACTTTGCCCATCTGTTTGTGGTAAACGCATCGCCATACCTTGTGGTACTGCATTAGTAGCTTGCGCCGTTTGCTCTGCCACTTCTTTTATTTGAGTTTGTTCAATCGCTATAAAAGCAGTAAACGGGCTAAGTAATTGATGAGTAAGTGCAAGCTCCTGTACTTCATCTTTAACGGTATTTTGCTCGTTGTATAAAAGTAATGACTTAATTTTTTGGCGCGCCCACAGTTTTGCTATACCTTGAGCGCTTGAGCTATTTTGTGTACTTAATTTAATACTTAAAGGCCCTTGTGCTGTTTGCCCAGCAAGTACCACACTTTTAGCATTATTAAGTTTTATAGCGACCATGATAGGCTCGCCAAAATATAAATCAGGGAGTGGTGATGGCCAAAAATCTAAGTTGTTACCGCTTTCATCGCTTAGCGCCAAATTAGTAATAGCCGGATGTGCAAGTTTATCAAACAACTGCTGCATTTTAGGTTGCACCTCACTTGTGCTGCCTATAAACGTAAATGAGCCTTTGCCTATATCTGCCGCTCGGCGCATAAAAAAGCTGTTAGGTGCGCTGCCAATACCCACTGTAAATAAGCGGCTATCACCTAATTTACTTTGAATATTTTTGAACAATGCGTCTTCATTACTTACGCTACCATCAGTTAAAAATACAACTTGGCGTACAAAACCATCAAACTCGCTGCCATCAAGTACGGCATTAAGGGCACCTTGTATTTCAGTGCCGCCATCGGCTTCGAGGCTATAAATAAATCGCTCTGCACGGCGTAAATTAAAGTCGCTGGCTATAAGTGGTTTATCGCTCATTGGAGTCACTATGTTATCAAAACCAATAATGTTAAAACTGTCGTCGCTATCAAGTAATGACAGCGCATAAAACAACGCTTTTTTAGCTTGCTCCATAGATTGCCCGTGCATAGAGCCAGACGTATCAACTACAAATACCATTTCGCGAGGTAATCGCTGAGTTTGTGTAAAGTGATCCCCCGGTGGCATTAGCATAGCAAGCCCGTATCGGTCACCATTTTCAAACTGCTGAGTAAAAAATGCAGCTTGAGCTTGCTCTTTTTGCAGCGGTTTAAACTCAAGTACAAAGTCGCGATTAACTGCATTTATCTCATTTAACGCTATTTTATATTGCCCAAACGCAGTGTTTTGTACATCAACATTATGAAATTTAGAATTGATATCCACCAGCTCTAAGCCGACATCTATATCAATGTTTAAGCTAAATTGGCTACTTGGTACATTATCTGTTTGAGTACTGTTTTGAGTGATATTTTGAGTGCTGCTTTGAATGCTGTAAACAGGGCTTAACCACCCAGTTGGCAATGGGGTAACGTGCGTTTGGTGTTGAGTATTAACCTCAACCTCACCACTAATCGCGTGATAACGCGGTGTAATGGTAGTCGGAAATCTAATAGCAAATGTACCGCTGCTGTAGTCAATTATTTCTTGATACTCAAGCTCAATTACTACTTGCTCACCAGGACCAATATTTGCCACATTAGTAATAAACATATTGGCGCGTTGCTGGCGTACAAGGGCCGCTTGCTTACCTGCTTTTTTAGCCTCCTCGTATTTTTTTTCGGCTTCCACTTTTTTATCAATTTGGCCTTTAATGACTCGCTCACCTATACGCATCGTCATGGCATGTACGGCGCTTTCATCAGGCAATGGAAAAACGTAGCGCGCGTTAACTGCAAACGGGTTTTCGTTTTGATAGGTTTGCGTAGCTACAACATGATTAATTAGGCCAGTTAAGGTCATATTGGCGTCGCTTTTTAATATTATTGCTGGGCCTGCTGGCGCACCATTGCTATCAAAAAGCTCTAACTTGGGTGATTGCGCATGGCTTTTAAAGCTCACTAACAGCACAATCGCTATGAATATAAAAATGCTTACTTTAGTAAGCATTTTGGTTGGTTTACTCAACATAAAATCACTCCATCGAACGCTTTGTTTTAAATAGTTTTAGTTACTCGCCGTTTGGCCATTTGCTGGGTTCATTGAGCGAGTTGTAAGCGTTACGCGTCTATCAAAAAAGTTATCTTCCACCGTGTTGCTATTAGCCAATGTTTGCTGCTCGCCAAATGCCTGCGTGCTTAAACGTTTGTGGCTCACGCCGTGTTTTATTAAATAGCTTTGCACGGCATTTACACGCGCTTTAGAAAGTAAAAGGTTAGTTTGCTCATCGCCGCGTTGATCGGCAAAGCCACTTAAATCAAGTACGAGTTGTGGTTGGTTGTTTAACAAGGTAACGAGTTGGTCTAACTGCAGTGCAAAATGCGGGGCAATAACACTTGAACCTGTTTTAAATTGTACCGTCATCGCCAATAAGTTATTAATTTGAACTTGAGTTAACTGCTCATTTTGATTGGCAAGCACTTCTAGCTGTTGCTCTAACATATTGTTGTGTTTAAGCACGTGTTGGTAATCGCTGGTTTTTTCTTTCATAACCGTAATTGCACGCTCTTGCTCTGCAATTTTGTTATCAGCGACTTTTGAATCGCCTATTAAGCCTCCGGCAAATGCCCCAATAAACACACCTATTGGCCCGCCTACTACGCCGCCAATAATAGCGCCTGCACCTAGCCCAATAGCCGTTTCTTTATGGGCTTCTTTTGATGGCGTGTTAGATGTTGAGGCAATTGCTGGAGTACAAAAACTAGCAATCAGTGTTAACGCAATTAATGTCTTCTTCATGATTTGATCCTTAAACTTACTTTTTAATTTGTGATGTTTTGTTTTGATGGGTGTATTAAAACAAGTTCAAGTGGCAATAAAGGGGAGCAAAAATGGCAAACTGCTGATCAATTGTGGCAAAAAAATGGCAATTGCCTTTTTAACCTTACTTAGGTTAAGAACTTCGTTATAGTGCACAACAGAGGCAATAGGATAATGATTAGAATGAAAAAAATAGCCATCATTGAAGATGAACCCGCAATCCGCGAAAACTATATAGAGATGCTTAGCGCACAGGGCTACCAAGTGAGTGGCTTTGCAGATCGCGTCAGCGCAGAAGCTGCATTTAAAAATGCCCTGCCCGACTTAGCCATTGTTGATATTGGCCTAGGCCATGAAATAGATGGTGGTTTTTTACTGTGCCAAACATTGCGATCGCTTTCTAAAACACTGCCTATTATTTTTTTAACCGCCCGCGATAGCGAAATAGATACCGTATGCGGTCTGCGCATGGGCGCCGACGACTACCTAACAAAAGACATAAGCCTAGCTCACTTGGCTGCACGTATTGGTGCGCTATTTCGCCGAATGGAAGCACTTGAACAACCCGCTGATGCAAACGCACTCATAACACGCGGGCAGTTAACACTCGACACACAACGTATGCAGGTTTTTTGGCAACAACAATTAGTTGATTTAACCGTAACCGAATTTTGGATGCTGCATTCACTCGCCCAGCGACCTGGCCATGTTAAAAGCCGTAACGAATTAATGAGCGATGCAAAAATTTATGTAGACGACAGTACTATTACTTCACACGTAAAGCGTATTCGTAAAAAGTTTATAGCACTCGACAGCGCCTTTGATTGCATAGATACCGTGTATGGCATGGGCTATCGGTGGGAACAACACTAATGCTACGATTTGGTCTGCGCAGTAAATTTATATTACTTTCATGTTTTTTGTTTTTGCTACCGTGGCTTGGCTACGAGTACGTATGGGAAATGGAAAAGTTTTTACGCCAAGGCCAAGAAAAAACCCTCGTAGGCACCACTCGAGCGCTTGCTACCGCATTGCATGAGCGCCCCGCATTATTTGACGAGCAAACCAACTTTTTAGACCAAGTAGTAAAAGGCCGCGATTTATACGCTTATAATCTTAAAAACCCTATTCAATTAGACGGTAAACTCACCGATTGGGACAGCTACCAACCGTTATTTTGGCATTACGACAAGCGCTACTTACAAAAAACAGATAACAAACATCAAGCCAGTGACTTATCGTTTGATCACATGGTGGGAAAATTTGATAACTACTTATATGCCGTATTTAAAGTAACCGACAATACCCTTATTTATCGCGCTAAAAATAGCTTAAGCATTACCAATAACGATTATTTACAAATTGGCCTAAAAACCCCTGACGGCCAATTTAATACTTACATTATTGCGCCGCGCCAAGATGGCTGGGTTAATGCGTTTGATGCTAAAACCAAAATACCTTTTACAAAAATTCAGGGCTATTTTGAAAGTACCGAATCAGGTTATAACGTAGAGCTGCGCTTTCCTATTAACATGCTGGGCAACAAACTTGGCTTTGCTATTGTTGATGTAGATAATAAAGAGGCGTTGTTAGAACCAAAAATAATGTCGACCTCAAACTTAAATAACCCGAACGATTTAGGCTCGGTATTAGTCCCCTCTCCAGAAATTAGCCGTATTTTAAAAGGCATGGGCCACAGTGGCAGCCGTATTTGGGTAGTTGATAACCATCATCGTGTATTGGCACAAACAGGTACTATTCAAAATGCAGATGGCGTATGGGCTGATGGGTTTGCTAATAAGGCACCTGAAACTTGGTGGCAGCGCTTTGAGCAAAATTACTTACACCCAATTTACTATAAAATATTAACGCGCCCCGAAAATGAATTTTTAGACACCTTGCACGATGTAGCTTCTATGCAAGGCACACATTTAGCGAAAGCATTAAAAGGACAACCAGCATCGTCTTGGCGCTTAACCCCTGATAGCAAAGCCGTTATTTTATCGGCCGCTTACCCTATTTGGATTCAAGACCAAGTAATTGGCGCGGTAATAGCAGAGGAAACCACAAACGGCGTACGTACGCTGCGTAATAAATCACTCGAAAAACTCTTTAACGTTATTTTAGCTGTGATGTTAATTGGTACTGTCACCTTGTTCTTTTTTGCCTCTCGTATATCGAACCGAATTAGGCGGCTGCGCGATACAGCTGAGCAAGCAATTGATGCACAAGGGCGTGTTACCGGCAGTATTAATTACAGCGACGCTAACGATGAAATTGGCGATCTGTCGCGTAGTTTTTCAAACATTGTTAGTCGACTTGGTGGCTATACCGATTACTTAGAGAATATGTCGTCGCGATTGTCACATGAGCTGCGCACGCCTGTTGCCGTAGTGCGCTCGTCACTCGAAAACTTACAAAGCTTGCCACAAAACGAGCTGAGTCAAAAATACCTCGATCGCGCCAGTGAAGGTGTTGAGCGCTTAGGTAAAATAATAACCACCATGAGCGAAGCCACTCGCCTTGAACAGAGTATTCAAAGCAACGAGCCTGAGCCTTTTGATTTACAAAAAGTAATAAATGGCTGCATGCAAGGCTATCAGCTTACTTACCCAAACCAGTTATTTACGCTTGCTGTATGCCAAAACAAATTACCCATGCAAGGTGCACCGGAGTTTATAGCTCAACTGCTTGATAAGCTTATTAATAACGCGCTGGAGTTTAGTGAGGCCAATACGGCGATTAATGTAAGCCTTAAGCAGAGCGAAAATAAAGCAACATTAACAGTGAGTAATACAGGTCCAGCGTTACCCGAAGGACTCACTGAGCATATTTTTGACTCTATGGTGTCGGTGCGTAGCCAGCAAATGCAGCAACAACCGCATTTGGGATTAGGACTTTATATTGTAAGACTGGTGTGCGATTACCATAAAGGCAGTGTAACAGCGCAAAACAACGAACAAGGTGATGGTGTCGTATTTACCGTAACACTGCCGTTAGTAAATGGTTAAGGCTGTATTTATACCGTTATATTTGTACCGTTATATTTATAGCCACAGCATTATATGCAAATAGTAAGTACGCAATAAGTTAAATTCAGCTGTATATTTTTAGTTAAAAAGAGTTACTTTAATTTACCTTAACTCCATATAAATTAACAAATAAACCCCTCTCATCCCTCAAAACCTGCCGGTTACAATTTAGTACAACTTCAAATGTAACTATTCACTTTTAATTCAGTCGAATGACCATACCCTACATCATATTAAAGTATTAAATTGAAGGAATACTCATGAAACCATCACTAGAGCGTGAAGAACTAGACTTTATTTTTGACTTATACAGGCCCTCTAAAAAACCTGAGTCTGAAAATGTAAAACCAAAAAGTACAAACTACAAAGAGCTAAGAAAGCACGACGCGACTAAAAACCAAGGCGTATCGCACTACTTAGTCTAATTTTATTACGCTTGGGACTTCTCATGTTCTAAAAATGCTTTAATGCAGTTTATTTCTGCAAGTTTTACTTCTTCGCCTATTTCAGGGCCTTTTTTGCCATTTTTAAGTGCATTTTGCACTACCAGCTTCTTATCCATTTTTTGCAGTTCAGTATGAATTGCTCGCAGCTTAGCTGATTGCGGGTATGGCTTATCAACAAGTGTTTCACCACGCCCTTGTGCATCGCATTGGCATGCTTGGGTAAACGCTGTAAAACGTTCTGGGTGTACCAACGCATTTAAGTTAGTCACTATTAGCTTGTGAATGGTTTGCGGCCTTAACTGATCAATCGTGTGGCAAAGGGTGTGATTATCACTGGTGAGTACACCAACATCGCGAAAACGGTTAGGCACTTTTAAGCGCTCACAAAACGCCTCAATAACTGCAACACCTTCGCGTTCGTGCCCACGTAGGTTTCCATATTTTTTAAAACTAAGCGCTTTTCCAAAATCATGGGTTAGTGCAGCAAAACGTGTTTCTAAATTAAAATTTAAATCGGCTGCACGCCTAAGTACCAGCATAGTATGTACAAATACATCACCTTCAGGATGATGGTTTGCCGGTTGCGGTACATTAACCATGCGCTCAAGTTCTGGAAAAATACCTAAGCCTTGCAGTGCTTCAAAATAAAGCTCAGGGTGCTTTTCACCCAGTGCTTTTTCAGTTTCAAGCCACACGCGCTCAGGTACTAAATGATTTAGCTCACCTTTATTTTTAAGCTCGCGCATTAATGCATACGTACTTGGGTGAATACGCCAATCACTGCCATAGCGCGCTAAAAAACGGGCAATACGCAGTACTCGAACAGGGTCTTCTACAAATGCCTCAGTGGTGTGGCGCAGTGTTTTATTTTGTAAGTCAGCTTGGCCATTAAACGGGTCAATAATATTACCGTGTTCATCAAGCGCCATTGAATTTATGGTTAAATCGCGTCTTGCTAAATCTTCTTCGAGCGTTACCGTTGGGCTGGCATCAACCACAAAGCCAGTATAGCCTTTGCCGCTTTTACGCTCTGTGCGCCCAAGTGCATATTCTTCTTTTGTTTTTGGGTGCAAGTAAACCGGAAAGTCGCTACCTATTGGTACAAAACCAAGCGATTCCATCGTTTTTGGTGTTTCACCAATCACTACATAATCGTTATCTTTTGATTTTATATTTAGCAGTTTGTCGCGCACTGCACCACCAACGAGGTAGACTTGTTTTAAGTTACTTTTCACTTTATTCCCATAAACATTAATAAAATTGTTTGATACTAATCATAACATTAATTAAAAAATTCTGCGGTGTTTGCCAAGCTTAAGTAAGCTCATTACAATGGCGCATTATTTTCAGCTATAGCCTCACAATTAATGAAAAACCATTCATCAAAAAAAGAACTTATGTTACTACCCATTTTATTAGTGGTTATTTTAATGTGTGTGGCGGGTCACTTTTTACTACAAGCAAACTTTCAAGACAGTAATGTGGTTGAATACATGTTAGCAGCACTGCCGTTTGCTATGTTTGGATTGGTTATTGTGGCGTTTAAAATGGCGGCTAAAAGCGAAAAGGATGAACAAAACGAGCAGGACTCTTAATCCTACTCAGTTTTAGCTACTTATTATAATTTAAAGTATGTGATAGCCAAACCAGTCTGGCTTTATAGGCTGCGATATACCGCTGGGCGTGAACTTAATGTTTAGCTGGCTGTCGAGTAAATCAATGGCAAAGCAATCGTCTACGTCATGTAAATCATCTTTATGAATATGGCTAAGCCCTGCTAGCAAATCGCTTTTAGCCCGCTCTTTAGCTTCATGGCTACTGCTTGCAACATACAGTGCAAAGTCGTGTTGCTCAGCCATAGAATCACTTCTGTAAGCGCCTAAATTTACAAAATAGAGTTGTTTATTTTGTTCAACGTACGTATCAACAATCTCTACTTTAAAGCCATCAATATCATTAATTGCCATGTAGCTATCCATGTGAACACTACTTCTGTCGCCTACCCATTGGCTTTTTAACTTTGTATAAGTTTGCTCGATGTTTTGCCCTACAACAAAACGAATATCATGCATTTCAATGTGGCAACCTTGAATCCGGCCACCTAAATACACCATAAATAACTGCATGCTTTTCCTTAACCTAAATTATCAACATCAATATTATGCTTTTTAATCAACTTATAAAAATCTGAGCGATTGCGCTTGGCAAGCTTAGCGCCTTCGGCTACGTTACCACCTGCCATTTTTAAAGTGTTAATTACATAGTCGCGCTCAAACTCTTTTTTAGCGTCGTTCAGTGATAATGGTTCTACGTTTGTTTCGTTACTATTTAGCGCAGCTAATACTAAGTGCTCTGAAATAACATCGCTTGGCGTTAATGCTACAACCTGCTCTACTACGTTTTGTAGTTGGCGGATATTACCTGGCCAGTCGTAACGCACAAGCGCATGCATGGCATCGCTGGCAAAGTGTTTTTCAGTTTGCTTCATGCGCTTAGCAATACTTGCACTAAAGTGCTGTGCTAATAAGCTTATATCTTCGCGGCGTTCACACAGTGGCGGTAATTTTAAATTAACTACGTTTAAGCGATAGTATAAATCTTCTCTAAATTGCTGGTTTAAAATAGCTTCAGGAAGATTTTTATGTGTTGCCGATACAATACGTACATCAATTGCTATTTCTTCTTGAAAGCCTACGGGGCGAATTGTTTTTTCTTGTAATACGCGCAATAACTTAACCTGCAAGTTAAGTGGCATATCGCCTATTTCATCTAAAAATAGCGTGCCGCCCTCAGCTTGTTGAAACAAACCTTGATGATCTTTAATTGCGCCCGTAAAAGAGCCTTTTTTATGACCAAATAATTCTGACTCTAAAAGCTCACCCGGTACAGCGCCGCAGTTAATTGCAACGAAAGGGCCACCGCTTACATGACTATGCTGATGAATCGCCTGTGCGAGTAGCTCTTTACCTGTACCACTAGCCCCCGAAATCAATACATTAACCTGCGTTGGCCCAAGTAGTTTTACTTGCTCTAACAAGTGCAGCATTGCACCACTGCGCGTAACTATATTACTTTTAGGTGCTGCTTCATCTGCATTAACACCATGTATTTCTATCGCTTTAGCAAGGCTGTCAAATAGCTCATCTTTATCTACAGGTTTAGTTATAAATGCAAAAATGCCCTGCTTAGTTGCCTCTACGGCATCAGGAATTGAGCCATGCGCTGTCATCATAATGACAGGTAATGCAGGGTAGCGGCTTTGCAGCTGACGATGCAGTGCCATGCCATCCATTTCATCCATACGTAGGTCGGTTATTACGGCGTCAAACACTTGGCTTTTAAGTATTTGTAGTGCGGTTAAGCCGCTTTCACAGGTCGTTACTTCGTATCCTTTTGATTCGATACGAATAGCGAGCAGTTTTAATAAGCTAGCGTCGTCGTCAACGAGTAATACTTTTGCACCTTGCACTTTAGTTGCTGCCATAGTTACTGCTCCTTAGTTTCTTCTCGTAGTAAAAGCTGCTGCTCAATAGTTGCTAACGATGAGAGGGTTTCTTGCATTTTATTGTTAAGTGCTTGCTGCTCTTTTTTAGCATTTATTTGCATAGTCACTTGCTGCTTTTGAAGCCATAAATATTGCTTTATATCATCTGGCCAAAAGTAAGCAAGATCGAGTTTTAGCAACTTAGTCATTACCGTATTTGGATCATCATTTATGTTTAAGCACATAAATTTAAAAAAACGTTTAAGATCGTTTTCACCTGTAAAAATATCTTTTTTTGGCACCAATTTAAATCCGCCACACTGATTAGCGTGCCATGCAATAACTTGCTCTGCAGGCGGATAGCTTGGTTCAATTTTTGGTCTGGGTTTTGGACTAGGTTTACTGTTTTTGTCATTCGTTATTTTGGTATCGACCACAGGTGCAGGTGTAATTGACACACGCTCTTCTTGCCCATTATTAATTTCACAACCTGATATAACCATGCTGCTACTGAGCACACATAAAATAGCGATTAAACGCAAGCGCATGTTAATTAACTCCTAGATTTTTTGTTATGGGAATTTTAATTGAAAACCGGCAACCATGCGGCTCGTTATGCTCAACAGTAAGTGTACCTCTTAGCTGTTCAACAGACTCTTTCACAATAGTTAAGCCAAGCCCACTGCCTTGCAGCGTAACATTTTTACTGTGTTTACCTTGATAAAATGCGCTGAAAATTTGAGTTTTTTCTTGCTCTTTAATACCGCATCCTTTATCAAGTACAGCAATACAAAGTTGGTTTTGCTCAAGCGCTAAATTAATAGTAACGCTTTGCTTATCTTGTGAAAATTTTAAGCCATTTGAAATAAGCTGAATTAAAATCATCTCAATAAGCTCACTAGGCAAAGCAAGCTGTTTATTAGGTAAGTTATTTTGCCACTGTAGAGCTTGCTGACGCGCACTTAAGCGATGTTCAAAATGGCTATTAATTTTATTAATAAGATAGCTAAACTCAACTTCGCTTAGGCTGTCTTTACTGGTGCGAATCGCATTATAACTCAGCAGGCTGTCAATCATTGTACGAAGGCGCACCATAGATTGGCTAATAAGCTCAAGCACTGCTTTTTGCTCAGCAGTAATTGGGCCTACTATTTCATCAGTTAGTAAATCAGTGCCTTCGACCATTGAAGCAAGCGGCGTTTTTAGCTCATGGGTAACATGGCGTAAAAAGGTATCTTTTTGCTGCTCAAGCATATGAAGTTGCTCTTGCACCCATTGGAGTTTTTCTCCTAGCTCAACTAGCTCAGCGGAGCCTTTCACAGATATTTTTTGCTGCCAATGCCCCTGCCCTAGTTTATCAATAACTGTAGTTAACCCTTTTAGTCGCCCACTTATACGCCATAAAAAACCACCACCAACAATTAAAGTAAGCGGAATAAGTGCCACCAGCCAGTTTATAAATGAAGTTTGTAGGCTTGTAAGCTCATTTTGGTTATTGGTAATTTGCGCTTCATTTTTATCACGTAACCATAAAGTAAGCTCAGCAACTAAATCGCTCACTGGCACAAATAGCTCCGCTTGCTGTTGTTTTTGCTCAACAAGCTCTACATGCGCTGTTTGTAAGGTGACATATAAGCGTTGCCATTGGTAGGTGTAATCTTTATCCGTGTTAACAAATTTAAGTTCATCAATACTTTGCAGGGATGATTGCCATTTATCGACAATGAGCTTATCTAACGATTCGCTTTTTAATACCCAGTTTTGCCTAGTGGCGCGCTCAAGGCTGTTGAGTTCTTGTTTTAGAGTGTTAAACGATTTGGTAACTTGGTAGTTGTTACTCACGATACTTTGAGTCACTGCTAATTGCTTGTTAAGCGCATTTAAAAATACAATCACCACTATAGAAAGCGGGAGTAACGAAAGCAGCATACTCATTGCAAATTGCCCAATTAAATTAGGCCGCCAGTTAAGCATTGCATGGTATTTTTTAGCTATGGTTGCTGGCATTTCGTTTAGTCCTTTTAAGTTAAGCGTTCTATTATTAAGTGCTTACCTTATACACTAGCTGAACCAGCAATTATATTTAATACGATTAACAGCCAGCGCTACAAAAACAATGTGTCGCCAAATAGAGACAACGTAAACCATTGATTTTTAAACCCTACCTTTAATCTCACTACATAGTGTTGCAAAAGGCACACAAAAATTACAATAAACCCCGTAAAAACTTCCCACCTCTTTCAAGTTAAAAATATAAACACTT
>NZ_WTKW01000509.1:0-2111 GCF_011378745.1 Pseudoalteromonas sp. Z1A6 | reverse complement strand
TATGAATTAAAGCGCTTTATGCCATTGACTAGCTTTAGAACATTGAAGTTTATTAGTAAACCAGTACTTATTTCTGAAAGTTTCATATAAGTTATTAATTGTGCAGAGTGAATTGGAAGAAGCTTATCAACCGCCTTTAGTTCAATTATTAATTTATTAGGCAATAAGATATCTAACCGGTAACCTGTATTTATATATTGATCTTTATAATATATCGGTAGCTCAACTTGGTTTTTAGCAGATAAGCCAATTTTACTTAATTCATATATTAAGCAAGCTTCGTAACTTGATTCTAATAAGCCAGGCCCTAAATTCCTGTGTACTTCTATAGCGCAACCTATTACCGTTTTTGTTAATGTATCAGTATCCATAGGTATCCTTTTGCTTAATCTACAAGCATTTAATTAACTAAGAAACAGTTTTAAAATAAGAATTAAGTGTAGTCCAAATAAAATAGCAAAATTGAAGACTTGTAGGCTATATGAAGCAATCTATTAAGTTGTCACTCGTTTGTTGATCTATTTACTAATAAAATCAATCAAAGGTCTATTTGCACAAAGAGGGGGGTAGATGAAAAGGCATAATACCAGCAAAACTGCATTTTGTGTCCATTCCCTTCTCTAAAAGAGCAGCGCCTCATAACCTCTTAGTGCATAAATTACTTATTACAGGCTTTGCTTGTTACGCTAACAAGTTAACCGTAAATTGAACCTTGGCGGTAGAAGCAGAGCTTGCTCGCGTGAGAAGCGCAGCCTCTAATCACTATATTAGGTAATTACTTAGCTTTGTATTTAACCATGCTCTTTTCAGCTTCGTTTAGACGCGGGTAATTTACTGCTTAATATTGCCAAGCATAAAATAGTCATAAACAACATTGAGTTTGCTCCAGCTTGTAAAGAGTAATCTACCAACGAATGCAGCAGCATATCTATAATTGCAATGGCGCAACCAAAAGCAACACCCTGAAACAGCGCTGTTTTACGCTTTCTCATAGTCGCAACACATAACCATAAACAGTAGAGTATAAGTGAGCCCAGTGCAGCTGTAGTGGGTATCCCCAGCTCTACTGCAAACTGTACGTAATCGTTATGGGCATTATCGTAGTAACCAGAATAAGGCTCAGACTGATACGCCGGAAACGCAGTATAAAATGTACCACCACCAGAGCCCAATATAGGCTTATCCAAAATAAGCGGTATAGAATCGCGTACAACTTCGTCACGGGTTTCTGATGAAATACTGGTTTCGCTAATACGCTGTTTAACTTTTTCTACATCAAATATAGCGCCAATAATAATTAAATCGATTATAAAAAAACTAACTATAAGTAGCTTAAACGCTTTAGGTTTTTGCTTGTAAATAAAAAACGCGAGTAAGCTAACAACCATTAATGCAATAAAAAATGCAGAGTTACCCATACGGCTACGGGTTAAAATTAACGCAACAATAATAATAATTAACGAAATACGTAAAATTATTTTTGAGCTTAAAAGTATTTCAGCCCACGCACGAAGCGTTTGCTTTAATGTTTGTTTGTAATCGCTAGTAGATCGCTTTAATTCGCTAACTAAAACACCAATACCTAGACATAAACATAAAGCTAAAAAGTTAGCCAAAAAGTTAGAGTAAGTAAACGTGCCAATAGCACGGTCGGTATGTTTATAGCCAAATAACGGGCTAATTATATCTGGCGATAAATTTAAATAAGTCGCATATAAAGCCTGAAATACGCCTGCACTTATAATTGCGTATATTAAATTTTTAATACGCTTTTCACTATTGCAATAAATAAGCACAAGCCAACAAAATAAAATCATAAAACTTGTTTTAATAAGCATTTGTTTAGTTTGAAACGGGTCAACACTTACGGTAAATATTTGTACTGCGCATACGCCCGCAACTATACCGAGTACAGTAAATAAGGGCCAAGAATATAAAGGAGGGTATAAAGGGTGCTCGTTATTAATACTGCTGTAAACTAAATGGGTGAAAAAGGTAGCACTAATTAATATCCCCATTGCTAAAATTGCCCAAGGGCGGTAACTACCTAATGGTAAGGGCAGCAAAAATAAAATTGCGCAGAGTAAAAAAAATATAAAACGATTCACAGG
>NZ_WTKW01000508.1:0-2117 GCF_011378745.1 Pseudoalteromonas sp. Z1A6 | reverse complement strand
CGTGCCTAAATAAAGATAAGATTCAATCCGCAAAAAATTATGATTTAAGCAAGTGGGATTAGTGGTTGATACAACATAGCTACCCTTTAATGAAAAAGTAGTAGTGGCTATTTAGTTTTATTTAAATAACCACTGGATTTGGCATACATACAAAAATAAATACTTTAATTTTGGTGCTCATATTGTCCGCGGTAAACTTCAAATACTTTTAAAACAGTATGTTGCTCTTTAGTTAGGTTATCAAACCAATCATCAAACAGCTCATCATCTTCTTGCTCGCTTAGTGCCATATACCGCGCTAGTAATTCTACAATATCGTTATGGTTGCAGGTTAAAGGATTTACTTGTTGCGCCAAGGTACTGTGGTCGCGCTCTCTTAGGGTTTCCATTACCCCTTGATCAATTTGTTCTTGTTGTTGTGTTGCGTCACTCATACATAACCTCTGTAATAACTTTATAACCGTATTTGTTAACGTTTTAACTCTTAAATATAGTTATAACAGCCTAAACGCCAATAGCCAGCATTTTTGATTCAAGTGCTTATTTTTTGATTTATTTGCGCAAATAGCCAGCAATCACGGCCTTTTTGAGGAACATTTGAATAATTTGCAATGAGAGAATAAATACGTTAAATTAAAATGATACATTATCACATATCATTTATTAAGGCGTATTATGAAACCAAATATTCATCCTGACTACCACGTGGTTGCTTTTCACGATACCGCTGCCGATTCTTACTTTATTATTGGCTCAACCATTAAAACCAATCGCACAATCGAGATCGATGGTAATACTTACCCATACGTACCTATTGATGTATCAAGTGACTCGCACCCATTTTATACAGGCAAGCAAAAAACAACCGCTACAGATGGTCGCGTTGCGCAGTTTAATCGTCGTTTTAAAAGTTTATCGACTGTTAAAAAGGAAAAGGTATGAAAGTATTAAGCTCTCTTAAAAGTGCTAAGCAACGTCCGGGGTGTCAAATTGTAAAACGCAAAGGCCGCGTATTTGTAATTTGTAAAAACAACCCACGCTTTAAAGCAGTACAAGGAATGAAAAAGAAATAAGTTAAACGGGGATGCTCAACATATAATTAGGTAGCTTGCTTAAGCTACCTAATTTAGGGGGACTATTTTACCACTACTGAAAACTCTGGCACTGCCTGAATTACTTTTTTTACCGTACAGGTATTTACAGCTGCAATAAGCGCCTTTTTATACTTATCAGGGAAACCATCAGGTAAGTTAATCTCAATTGAAAATAACTTTTTACCGTTGTCATCTACATTTTCGTTGTTTTGGGTAAGCGTCATACCTTGCGTTGAAATATCACGCTGCTCGCAAAACTTACGCGCATAAAAACCTGCACATAAAACCATACTTACTAAAAAATAATCAAACGGTTCTGGATGCTCTGCATTGCCACCAGCGTTTACACTTTGATCGCTTATTACTTCTAGGTCGCCAAATTTAGCGCTTTGCTTTTGGCCTTCTAACATTGAAACTGAAATTTCCATTGTGTTTCCTTATATTTATTGCTGCAGATACCTTTAACATAATTAGCTTAAAAGTAGCTACTAAAGATACATAGTGTCTAGGTTTATGAACCGAACAGTAATTCAAAGAACCCTGGAGGCTCGTGTAACTCATGATATTTTTTACGTAAGTTATCTATATTTTTCAGTGGTTCTTTTGCCGCACTTAGCCCCTGCTCGATTGCTGCCTTTTTTGCAAGTTCAGCTTGAGCAATCACTTTATCAAGGCCCTGCAATGACTGCTCAGGTTTTTTGTAAAACTTAGCTGTTTTACTTACTTTTACTAGCTTTATAAATTCATCAATCGCAGTATTAAATTCACTAAGTTGAGTTGCCTGCACTGCTTGTTTATAAGCAAGGCCCGTATTTTTCATATTTATTTCAAGATCGACTTCTTGCTGCGCAAAAGACATTGAACTAAACGCAAAGGTAAAAATAATTACTAAATACTTCATGGTCAAACCTATTAATTAAAAACACCTAAATTGTATCAAGTTTACGTAGTAAAGTAACTTTACGAGCTGTTATGAGTACTTTGAACTGTAAAGGGGGTTTACAAATTAATCATTTTAAAGCT
>NZ_WTKW01000507.1:0-2126 GCF_011378745.1 Pseudoalteromonas sp. Z1A6 | reverse complement strand
AGGCTTTTTTAATGCTTTTATAAAAGCACTACCATTTCTTTTTAGGAGCAAACAGTATATCTAAGTCGTCTTGCTCTTCTTCTGTTTTCTTTTTAAGTGCGCTTGCATTAGAAGCTCTCAGTTCAACACTAATTGCCTCTAAGTAACCCTCAACTTCTAGCCGTTTTGTTGTTACGTATTCATCAGAGTAGGTGACTGCACTGAGTGTTGCCTGCGCTTTTTCAAAGTACTGTCTTGCAGAGCCAACCATACTTGCTGAACGGGCAGATAGGCCCCGTTTTATTTGGCTTTCAATATTAATACGCAGTTGTAGTTTTTCGAGACGTTTATCTTCTAAAACAAAAACTTGGCTATCAATACGACCTTTGCTGTGTTCAGAGCGTAAAATTGAGCGTAATTTTTTAATGCCTTGAATTAGGCCTACAAGTTGTTTGTCATTACTCGGTAGCGTTAAAGCTTCACTGCTATTATCTTGAACTGGATTAGATAAGTGCGTTTTTGCTTCACTTAAGCGGCTTTTAAGTGCTTTAGATGTTTGCGAGTTAGTAACCATTGTATTTAAGGCTTCGTAAATACGGCGCTGTAATGTACGAATTAGATTTTCAGAAAGGGGGATGTTAGCACTATTCATTAGTGCCTCTTCCGTTTCTTCTATTATAGCTTTCTGTTTTGTAAGCTCTTTACGGCGTTCTGCCTCTTGTTTTTCTTTGTGTTGTTGTACAGCACTTACCCAAAGTGCAATCACAATCAATGCAACTATAAGCACTATTATAATAGAAACGATCATGGTGTAATTCTCGGATATATAACCTAATTATTTAATCTTACATTAAATATACGTTAACAGGGTAGCTTTGCGCCGATTAACTTAAAAAATATACCAAAAAATTGATAGGTTGAGCTCTTTATAAACTGCAGTAAGCCTAAGGGCTTATAAACTAAAGCTGAATAATCATCGCTACCTGAAGCATATTTATTATGCTAGCCTTGAGCTCTAATCAGATAATTGCACACCTAAAGACCTAAAGTGCTATTTTACGTAAATAACACTTGGTTTTAAGCGGTATTGCCTTTATAAATAATATGAATAATAACGTTAAAATTTGCAGCCATGAAATTACAACAACTCAGATACATCGTAGAAGTACAAAATCATAAATTAAATGTTTCAGCGACTGCTGAGAGTTTATTTACCTCGCAGCCAGGAATTTCTAAACAAGTACGCATGTTAGAAGATGAGTTGGGTGTGCAAATTTTTGGTCGCAGTGGTAAGCATTTAACGCATGTAACCGGTGCCGGCGAAGATATTATTAATATTTCTCGTGAAATACTCTCTAAAGTAGAAGGTATTAAAGCCGTTGCTAATGAGCATACGCTACCTGATCAAGGTAAGTTAAATATTGCTACAACACATACCCAAGCGCGTTATGCTTTGCCTAACGTAATTCAAGGGTTTATGAAAAAATACCCTGCGGTATCGCTTCATATGCACCAAGGTACTCCACAGCAAATATCGGATGCTGCAGCACGCGGTGATGCCGATTTTGCTATTGCAACAGAAGCACTGCATTTGTATTCAGATTTAGTTATGCTGCCTTGCTACCATTGGAATCGCAGTATTGTTGTCGCTAAAGACCATCCGTTGGCTAAAAAGGCAAATAGTTTAACCGTTGCTGATATTGCTCAATATCCACTCATTACATATGTATTTGGTTTTACGGGCCGTTCAGAGTTGGATAAAGCGTTTAGCGCACACGGGCTTGAACCACACATTGTATTTACCGCAACCGATGCTGATGTTATAAAAACATACGTACGACTGGGTTTAGGAGTTGGTGTTGTTGCTTCAATGGCGATAGATCAAGTAAGCGATACCGATTTAGTGTGTATTGATGCAAGCCACTTATTTGAAGCTAGCACGACCAAAATTGGTTTTAGAAAGGGCAGTTTTTTACGTACTTATATGTATGATTTTATCGAACGTTTTGCACCGCATTTAACTAAAGAGCGCGTGGAGCGAGCAAGCTTATTACGTAACCAAGATGACGTAGATAAGTTATTTGCAGATATAGAGTTACCCGTTAAATAATGTCACTACATTAAACGAATAATAAAAAAGCCGCCTA
>NZ_WTKW01000506.1:0-2152 GCF_011378745.1 Pseudoalteromonas sp. Z1A6 | reverse complement strand
GCATGATTCAATTATAATTGGTTCAATTCCAAATACACTTCCGGATATTTTGAAGTGCTCAATAATAGTAGAAATACATTTTTTCACCACTGGTCTTTTTGCAGGGTCTCTTAAGTTCGGGTAAAGTAAACCTAATTTTTTTTGTGGAGAGTGTATGTATAGTTTGTTATCGATAATACTTAGCACTTGCTTTTCATATTCGCTTTTCCACTCAGTCCATTTAGCTTCTAATTGAGGTGTATTAATCAAATCAGAGTACTTTTTTTCAACATTGTTAATTACACTTGAATATAAATGGCCTCTAAAAGTACCGTGCCTGATACGCCTTCCTAAATATGAGGCAATCCCAAAGAAGCTATTTGTGCAAAACTCATAAAAGCAGTTTTCAATCAAATCGATTAATTGGGGGTCATCAAATTGGCTTAAATCATCATTACTATCCATTACAATTAAAATGGAGCCCAGTTGAGACGAAATGTTGTCACCAAACCATTCAGAGAACCTTGTAATTTCTACATAGATCCTATTATCGTCAATCTCACCACGAATCTCATTTATTTGACTATTGATCTTTAGATTTCGGGCTCGGTCAAGATAAAGCTTTTCTCCTGAGTATTCACCTCTCCAAGTATGCAGGGCAGCTCTAGTTTCTGTAATCTTTTTTGTAGTTTTAATGACTCTTGTCATTCTTGCAATAAAATCTTCATTGCATGTTTCATATAAATAAATAGCTAATGCGTCAGACCTTTTTGATAGATCATCAATAAAGCTGATTAAGTTTCCATCATATCTAGACTTTAAGATTTTTTCAGTCAAGCTCTTAAGAGCAATTTGATCTACTTCATTTCTACTTTTTTTTGCGATCAATAACCTTATTATTAATTTTGCTTCTTGAGTCGGAAGCATTGGAAGAAGGCTTTTCATTGATTTTATATCAATAGTTCTATCAAGTGAGCTTGTTCTATTCATTAATAAAAACAGTTGCTCTTCAGTTATATTGAGATCACTTTCTCTCGTATAAGTTAAAAAGTTGAATACAGCTGTACGGGTTATTGTACCTTTTAGTTGTACGGAGTGCAGATTTTTACTCTGTATATTTAATAATTTAATATCTGAAAGTAGGCAAGAACCACACTTACAAGTTATATAATTTTCAATACGTCCCAGCACCTCAGGCGTTAAGCTATGATATTCTGAGTCAGGGAAATCATAAAAATGATCTATTAAAAATTTAAAATTAACTACATCTTCACTTTCAAGCCAAGCGGATGACTGTTTGATAAAGATATATTCACTGTCTTCGTCAGCGCCATGCAAGTTTACTATTTCATCTAATGTAGGTGCTGCAGACTCTAAGTCTGCTAACACTTTATTTATATTTTTGTATTTTTTGGTGCCTATTAATCTTATATTTACTTTTATTATTATTAACGCATCCAATAATGAAGACTGTAAGTTACTTTGAATTATCTCATTAAGGTTTTTTTGATCCTTTGCATGAGGATGAAATGGGGTTCTTGAAATGTCTCTAGTAAACTTATTTGAATCACCACGATTCGGTAACCCCATTATCGAACGTTTTATACCTAAATAATCTTGCTCATCTTGGTAGCAATGGATTAGGCTGGCAACAATTACCTTAGAGTTTGATACATTTTCATTAATTAAATCAGAAAGGTAGGTGTCTGGTTGATTATTCTCTGGCATTTCGCCGAGGAAAATAATTTTTCTTAGTAAGCAGTGACTAAAGCCATATTTGTCTAATATGATTTTTATTTCTTTATTAGCCTCTGAAAATGCCTTACTTACAATTCTTTGATTTAACTGGGCTATTGCAGAAATGTAGCCATCAAGTGTTTTTGAATGTTTTCTTGCTAGGCAGTCTATTAGCTCTAATTGCTTATCAAAAGGAAGCTCCACTAATCGTGTATATTCATTTTTAGTTTGAAATGACGAAGGGAATTTATCTGGAAGAATGTCGAATTTATCATGTAAGGCAGATACAGCGTCTTCGACATCAAGTAATTTATTAATTGGTAAACTTAGTCTTAATTTGTTAAAGACCTTTATTGAATCAGCGTCATCCGAAGTGTAAATTGCTCTTACTTTATTTCTTGTTTCAATATTTAATTTTTTTAATTTTGGAATTAAA
>NZ_WTKW01000505.1:0-2155 GCF_011378745.1 Pseudoalteromonas sp. Z1A6 | reverse complement strand
TCATTAACACACAAAAAGGTATGTTTACGCCACTAATTTTACTGAGCAGGGATTGCAACGTTTTGACTAAATCTAATTTTTTTTTGAAGGTTAATGACAAAGACTTTAATGTTACTTACCTACATGGCTACGAAAAAATTAATAAAGGCTTTAGTTATTCACTCACCGTTGAATCTTCAGTAAAAATTAATACAGATATCCTACTTGCTAATGCCAGTGTTATTTTTGTTAATAAAAACAAAAAATATCGAGAGCAATGCGGCTTGATTACATCTGTTACCAATATGGGTGTATTCAACAATCTACATCGCTTTAAAATAAACATTCAAGATCGACTATCCACCTTAAAAAACACCTCAAACAGTAAAGTCTTTATTACTGTAAATGTACAAGATGTATTAAATTACTTAGCACAAAAAGCAGGTTATTCATCAGGACAAATCGTTTTTAGGACCAGCTCCGCCTTACCGCATTTAAAGCAATGTGTGCAAGCAATGGAAAGTGACTGGGCCTTTTTTAATCGCTTGATGTCACAGCATGGCCTTTTTTACTGGATTGAAAGCGAATCAAGCACCGAAACACTTGTTATAAGTGACAGCAACCTCAACAGCCCTTATTTAAGTACGGGTGTATTAGAAGTTAAAGCAAACGCGGGGATGAACGCCCAGTACTGGGGTAACTTTGTCGGCTTTATGCACAGTGAAGTAACACAAACCTTATATAATAATGCAGCGCAAAGTAATGCCCATGGGCAATTTCAAAAAGTAGCCAGTAACAGCCAATCTTTTTTCGAGCCTGCTGCAAACTCAAGCGCAGAAGCATCAGCACAAACACAAAGCTTTAGTAATGCATTAGCCACACACAATAAACTGGTTACGCTTACGGGTAATGTATCTGATGTATTTGCGGGCTGTTCAATTTCGCTTGACGACAATATGGGCTTTGCCAGTGGTGATTTGCTATGCATTGCAATAGAGCACACACTTAATCAAGCAAATGACGAAAGCAGCCATGAAGGTGAAACCCACTACCACTGCACAGCGCAATTTATAGAGCGCGGTACTCCTTACAAAGCAATGCCTGAGCCTCATACACCTAAGCCCATGGTATTTTCCGCAACAGTAGAATCTCTCACAAGTAATGCATTTGTAGATGAACACGGTCAATACCGTATTCGTAACGAGTTTGATAAAACAGCTCGCCCAGTAATTCAATCAAGTCCGGCACTAAAAAAACTAGCGCTATATGCCTGTGAAAACCAACCTCAAGCCACTGGCTGGCACTTCCCACTCGTTGGTGGCTCTGAGGTACTTATTGGGTGTATTAATAACGACCCAAACAACACATTTATAATGGGCTTTGCACTAAACGCCGATCAGCCAAGTGTAGTTACAGCTGCTAGCCCAACACATAATCGCCTATTAAGCGCGGCGCAAAATGAACTCCTGTTTGATGACGACAAAGATGTGCCCAAAGTCATCTTACAAACACTCGCCAGTGAGCACTATATTGAATTAAATGCTATAAAATCAGGCCGCCAATTTATTCAATGGATAAGCCAGCTCGGTACTATTAATCTACACGCAGGGCGCGACCTATGCCTTGAAACCGAACAAAACAATGTTCAGTTTGTTATTAAAAACAATCAATTTATTGATGTTAAAAATACCGTGTCGCAAACCACAACTAACAGCCATGTAAATTATCAAAGTGGTGGCAGCCAAGCGTTCAGTGGTAAAAATGCAACCCTTACGAGCGATAGTGAAATTTCACTTCTCACTGGGCGTGCAGTAAAAGTGCATGCACAAAGCGACATACTCCTTAAAACTAATAACAGCGACTTAAAGCTTAATGTGCCTACTGGTTCTACGTTTTTACAAACAAACAATAATATAAGCATTACGGGCTCGGGCCGTGGAGATTTAATTATTCACAACGCGGGCGGTGAGATAAAACTCGACAGCCAAGGTAATGTTGATATTACCGCCACCAATGTACTCACACTCGATGGCACATTTATAACCTTTGATGGCCCAGTTGATTACGACATAACCAGCCCACAAACAGCGCGGGCACCGAGCAATGCAAGCCCTGCCAGTATTAGCCGTATTAGTGATATAACCATTAATGACTCAGGTATTGCTGCAACAACGTC
>NZ_WTKW01000504.1:0-2157 GCF_011378745.1 Pseudoalteromonas sp. Z1A6 | reverse complement strand
TCAAAATAATAAAAAAAAGTCTAACCTAGATGATGACGAAAACCCCCATTTAGATACATGGGCTTGATAATACCAACTTTACTAAATACATAAGCAATCAACTCAAAAAGGCCCTTGCGGGCCTTTTTACTATGTATTTTGCTTATGCCAATTAGCTTAAACTCTTAAGCAGATTGGCATTACTCTTGGTTTTTGCTTTTAAATATATAAAAGCTAAATATAGCGAACACACATACTTGAGCCACAATACCTTGCCATGTTGACTTTATACCAAGCCATGCAATATCAAAGCTCATTGGTAGCGGCGCAATACCTATTATATCGGCCTCTTGTAATGCAATAACAGCTTTGCCCATAAGCACAAACGAGAGTGCAAATAATAGGTAAGTGGTAATTGCAAAAAACTTAGCAACCGGTAATTTAATTGAGTACTTAATTAATACCCACGTAATAATAGCCAGTATTGCTACAGCTATCGCAAAACCCGAAGCAATAGATGAATATTGAGCAGGCGAGCTTTGCGTTAATAAAGACTGATAGAACAATACAGTTTCAAAGACTTCTCGGTATACGGCTATAAACGAAAGCCCTGCTAAACCCCATAATGTACCCGACTCAAGACGCTTATCTATATTGTCTTTGATGTATTTTTGCCATTGCTGCGCACTGGTTTTACTGTGCATCCATACGCCAACATAAAGTAAAATTACAGCGGCAAACAATGCACCAGCACCTTCCATAACTTCGCGACTTGCACCACTTATTTCTATTAATGTTTGCGCCGCAGCCCACGTTAAGCCACCAGCAATAAGTGCGGTTACCCAACCAACATGTACATATTTAAGCGCGTCTTGACGTTTAGTTTTAATAAGTACGGTCATAAGGGCAATAATAACGAGGAGTGCTTCTAGGCCTTCGCGTAGTAATATAACTAAACTCGCTGAGAGGAGTGCACCATCAGTTAGTTTGGTTTCGTTTAGCATGCTATCTGCTTTAGCGAGTTGAGCTAGCGCTGCACTTACTTTTTCGCCAACGATGGCTGTATCTTTCTCGTTTTTAAATGTTTGGCGCAGGTTCATCAGTTGTACTTCGATGTTTTTACGCAGTGTTTCGTCGTAGGCATTTAAGTTGTTTTCAACAAGCTCAAAGCCATCTAGGTAAGCGCTAATTGCTAAATCACTTGCTTGTGAGTAATTGCCTTTAGCATGCGCGGCTTGCGCTGCAAGTAACTGCGTGCGAGTAACCGTTATCGGATTCTTTTTACCGGTAAATAGTTGCTCTGGATTACCACGAAGCCATTTAACGTAATGTGCTTGTGCTTCACTTTGACCTGCCGATAATTGTGCAGGGTTTAAGTTTACAATCTGCGAAGCGGTAATGTTTTGCTCTAGATTTTGTGGTTTTTGAACATCTTTAAATGCCAAGCTACCTACATAAAAAGCTAAAGACCAACGTTGTTGTTCATTAAATTGAGTAAAAGCAACCATTGGCGTGTCGTTAATACCGTTACTTACAGCGTCAAATAAACCCATTAATGAGCGGTTAGTTGCGCGTTCTTCATCGGTAAAGTTGGTAGGCTCTGGCGATAAGTTTTTTGCAAGCGGGCCGTCGCCTTGACCACTAGGGCCGTGACACATTGAACAGTTAGCAGAAAAAAGCGCTTTGGTTTGCTCAACAGGAAGTAGTGATGTAGGTAACGATAGTTGCGGCATAAAGGTAAGTAGCGACTCACGAAGCGCAGAGCTTGCTGCACGTACATCGGCAACACTCGCTTTATTAGCAATCGCTGAATGCAGGGCTTTAGCTTGTGCCTTTACTGTATCAAACTCATTTGTTTGGCTTGATAGCTGTCCAGCTTGCTCAATAATAACGTGCGAAAATTCAGTCATTTCTTGATATTCGTCAGGATCAAGTATTTCACCATTCCCAACAGCTGCCACGTAATCAACACCTACATACTCTGCAAGCTGTGCAATTTGTTTTATTTTTGTTTGCTCATTAGGCGAGGCTGAAACACTAAAGCTTGCCATGACCATTATAAAAAGCATAAAAAAACATTGAAATTGTCGTTTGCTCAGAGACACCAAATTTAAAAACATGTGAGAATTATTTATGGACATCGAAAAGCCCTGTAGAGGAAAAGTCAAAATTATAATT
>NZ_WTKW01000503.1:0-2174 GCF_011378745.1 Pseudoalteromonas sp. Z1A6 | reverse complement strand
GCATTTATGCGGCCTTTATGTGTAATAAACTGTATAAAACTTCATAGCGTTTCTACATATTCCCCACAGCTTTTTACGCTAATATTTTATGTTCTCTTATAAAGTTACCTTACTGGTATTTAGTTTATAAGAAAGAGTATGAAACCATTAATTATAGGGGCGATAGCATTAAGCCTGAGTGCTTGTTCTGCGGTAACCATTCAGCCACAGGCAACAGCAAAAATAACGAGCCAAGCTAATTACGAAGATAGTCGCTCATTTTACTTTTGGGGATTGGTAGGCGAGCAACGCGTAGACGTAAAACAAATATGTTCAAATACACCGGTTATTCAAATGCAGTCACAACAAACGTTTAGTGATGGAGCGCTGAGTTTAATTACGCTTGGAATATACTCGCCCCATACCATTAAAGTGTGGTGCCAAGAGCAAGTAATAGGGGAAACATTATGAGTATCAAGCTACTTGCAGCCGGTTGCACACTGATTATTTTAACGGGATGTACAAATATTTACTTTGATAACGGAGCACAAAGCAAAGTAAGCAATAAAACGCTAAAAAGCTCACAGTGGCATCATAATTTTGCACTTGCGTTGTACGAGGGATCAGAGCCGTTAGATTTAACAACACATTGCCCACAAGGTGAATGGCAAAGCGCTCATACGTATAAATCGTTTACTAATGGTTTAGCTGAGGTGGTTGTGAATCAAATCGGCCCAGCTTGGTACCCTAAAACAGTAGAAGTACAATGTAATAAGGTACCATTTAAGGCAAAACAGCTATAAAACGAGAAAAGGGCCAAAAGGCCCTTCGTGTTGCAGCAAGTAACACATTCTTTCTTATAAATTAAAGTCTACAGAATAAGCAACGTAAGCTTTAATATCTGAATCATCCATATCTGTATCAGACAAACCAAAAGTAAAACCGTCTTTCGAAATTGATACACCGTAATCTAAGATATTATCATCGCCAATAAAATCACCAGAGTAATGGCCTAAGTGAAGTGCCATTTCAGTGCCGTTACTGCCAACAGCAAAACCGTAGTCAGCTGTCAGGTAAAGTGAATCACCAAAGTCTGTACCATCACCACTTGCAGCTGATGTTGCTAATACAGAAGCACCAAAGGTAAAGCCTTCAACACTGATGCTACCGTAAATTTCAGAGAAATCTGCGTCTGCTTCAGAAGCTGCGTCTGGGTAAGCGTAATAAATATAACCAACATCGTAGCTAACACTTTCGTTAATATCGCCACCAAAGCCTGCATATAAGTCAAGCTCATAGGTCATTTCATCTGCCCACGATGCATTTGAAGCCCAAGTACCTGCATAAAAGCCCGATTCATTGGCATAATCAATACCGCCTGAAATAGCTGCATCGCCCCCAGTTTGCTCTTGACCACGCCATAAGTAGTTTGATGTTGCCGCTGCATTAGCAGTTACTTCAGCATGTACGGCTGTTGACGTTAAAGATGTTGCGCCCATTAATGCTATAGCACTTATAGCGATGGTTTTTTTTAGTTTTAGCATGTCCATTTCCCGTTATATGATTTTTGCTCGCCAAGGTTTTTATTATGTAATCGGAACCTTTAGGCTGACGGCTTTTTATTGTTTAACTAACGGGATAATTGCACTGTATGTGCCAGCTTCATTATTTTTACTAAAAATTATTTTTATATATTAAAAAACATGAGCTTGCATTTTATGAATAGGGAAGGGGTATAACATGAAGGAAGATGTTGCGCACATTGCTGGTGCATAAATTAACCTAGCCGCACCATAAAAGTACGGCTAAATTAGAAGGTTTTAGCCGAATATAGTGCGCATAAGGCTAATTGTTTCGTTTACGCTGCGACCTTTTTGTACTTCACTCACAATTGAATCACGTTTACTGCGAATGTGTTCAGGAATATCGTCAGCAGCTAGAGCACGGTCTACTAAAATTTCTGCAGACTCTTTACCTCTACGCTGAGTTTTACCTGTTGTAGTTGTAGTACGTTTAGGCTTGCTTAGCAGTTTAATGTAGTTAGAGTTATCTGGTGTTTTAGCATCAGCGTAGTGAAAGAAACATGGAATTAATGCTTTAATAGCAACCAATTGTTCTTCTAACTCGTTACTAGGTTTAGCCATTTTATACCATGACATAGCTTGAATACCTTTTACGATATCTTGCCAGTAACG
>NZ_WTKW01000502.1:0-2194 GCF_011378745.1 Pseudoalteromonas sp. Z1A6 | reverse complement strand
TAAACAAACCATAGCTGAGTTCCTATTTTGGTTCAATCGATTACTGTGTTTTTCATAGAATATAAAAAGCTGGTTTGGTGTTGTTTCAATTGGCGTTTTGGACGGGATTTCGCGTGTTTGAGTGGCTTTATTTTAAGTTAAAAGGGCTTTCCCTTTCATTTGACCTCGTAAGGTCAATTTATTCATGCCTTTATTCACTGTAATGTTCCGCTTTTTATTTAAATGAAAGCCGGTTCGATACAGCCGATTCGTTTGCCATTCTTTAATAAACAGCTATCGTCGTCCGATTGGGCTGTCTATTTTTACTTTCATCTTATCAACATAGCACAGCTTTTTGTGTGATTAATTATTTATAATTACACACTCATCATGCTGTTTTTATTGGTTTTTTCGTAATAATTAGGATGGGTGTCATCCTAATTCTACGGGATGATATAACTGCTTAACTTTTTGAAAATACCTAATTAACGTTGCAAGAATACCAATGATTAGAGAAATAGAAAGTAAGTTAATTGAGTCATTCCAATTTTTCTCATAAGCAACACCACTAAAACACGCATACGATAGTGATGAAAAAGTTAAAACTAGTAGCGTGATTCCAAACTTCATGTAATACCTAATGAGACTGTAGAATAACTCCAACAGCCAAATTGAATAAAAAAAACGAGTTCCTGTAATTAACTCTAAGCGTTCTAAAGCATTAGGTAATGCATTTGGAACCCATAAAAGAGGATGCTTTTCTTAAAAAAGAGTAATTCTACAGCCTCAATGCCGCAATAAGCGGACTATAATGGTGGGTTATAATGTGTAGCGAAGAGAAGTGTAACTCACTGTTTTAGTTTCTTTTTAATTTTCTTGTTATGTTTCTACTACAACAAAAGTTTGTGCTTTAATGTGAGAAACAACTAAATGAATAGCTCTTTCAACTAATTCAATAAAATCTACCACAGGCTTGCTATCCATTATATAAAATTGCTTTTGATCTGGACTTAATTCTATAGAAGGAAATTCCTGCATAAATAAATTGCGCTGCCTTTCAATTGCATTTTCATCTTTTCCACTGAACCGTCCATTCTTATGTGCAATAGAATTCCTTAGTTGTTGAAATTTACCAAATTTTGGAGTTATCCTTTCAATCTCCATTTTAGGTAGACTTGTTGACATTTTTAGATAATTGAAGGACTTCATTATATTCCCTCCACCACTAACATCATCAAAAGAAAAAGGAATTTTTGCAGAGTATTTCAGTTCAGTGCATATTTGAGATAATGTACTTTCGAAAACAGTATAAACAAGCACAATAGATGAATGGTATAAGTAACTAGATATAGCCTTATGTTCAAGCTCATACATGTCTTGCAACATCCCCTCTAAATCAGGATTTTCAAGGGTATCTTCGTAAATTCGATCTGCTAGTCTGTTAGTTCTTTCTTCTACAGATTCAATCGAAAAATTTAAGTAATCTTTAAGATACTTAACTTCATAGTCAAAGCGCTCTTTGAGCATATTCAACTCTATTAATACTTCTTTTACATTTTCTTTTTTAGTAAACACAAATAAAACATCCAAATGAAACATAACGCCTCCTACAGAGGCGAACGAAGTGAGTCCTATGCTAGGTACTCTTGTTATACAAACCTACACAATGGTGTGTAGGTTTAATTTAGATAGGAGAGAATACGATGTATTTACCACAAAACTATTACCTAAACTACAACCAGAGTCCTGTGTTCGTAAGTAACAATCTCAACGAACTTAGTGCTGCTATGGTTAAACTCGAAAACCTAGGGACAAATCCAACCTTAACCCTGTGCGAAGTTCCTAGTCACCATGAAACCAGTGCTTATCGGTTGCGTGTTATACCTTGTGTTATTGAGGCACTAAAAAGTTAAGCTTTGTATTATCTTATCCGCCAGTTGGATTTGGTCTTCTGTAAAATCATCTGGTGTTGAATAATTTAGACTAGTTCTACCACTTACAGGATCAACAGTACCGTGGACAAATAAGGTTCCTTCTATTTTATGATAATCGGCATGGGCCATTAAAACTTCATTTGCAGAAGGTACTTTCTTATCCGTGGCAGGGTGGTGTCTAGGTAGTGAGTTGATAAAATCATTCATCTTGAAACTCCTTGTTTCATTGGTTGGTAAAGGTTGCTTGATTTGTATAACGCCTGGTTGTGGGGCGCCGTAGG
>NZ_WTKW01000501.1:0-2197 GCF_011378745.1 Pseudoalteromonas sp. Z1A6 | reverse complement strand
GGCCCGCATGTGCGGGCCTTTTCAAAGGAAACAAGCGATTACCAGCCTGTTTTCTCTTTAAGTGCTTTACCGATATCAGCAAGTGAACGTACAGTTTTTACGCCCGCAGCTTCTAATGCAGCAAATTTCTCATCAGCAGTACCTTTACCGCCGGCAATGATTGCGCCAGCGTGACCCATACGCTTACCTTCTGGTGCAGTAACACCAGCAATGTAAGATACTACAGGTTTAGTTACGTGAGCTTTGATGTACTCTGCAGCTTCTTCTTCTGCAGTACCACCAATTTCACCAATCATTACGATTGCTTCAGTTTGTGGATCTTTTTCGAACATTTCTAGAACGTCGATAAAGTTAGTACCTGGAATTGGATCACCACCAATACCAACACACGTAGACTGACCAAAACCAGCATCAGTAGTTTGCTTAACTGCTTCGTACGTTAAAGTACCAGAGCGAGAAACAATACCTACTTTACCAGGTTTGTGGATATGACCAGGCATGATACCAATCTTAGTCTGACCTGGAGTAATAACACCTGGGCAGTTAGGACCGATCATACGAGTACCTGTTTGATCTAGTTTAATTTTAACATCAACCATATCAAGTGTAGGGATACCTTCAGTAATACAAACTATTAGCTCGATGCCAGCATCGATAGCTTCTAAGATTGCATCTTTACAGAAAGGAGCTGGTACGTAGATAACTGAAGCAGTTGCGCCAGTTTCTTTTACAGCATCACGAACTGTGTTGAATACAGGAAGACCAAGGTGCGTTTGACCGCCTTTACCTGGGCTAACACCACCAACCATTTGTGTACCGTACTCAAGCGCTTGCTCTGAGTGGAAAGTACCTTGGCCACCAGTGAAACCTTGACAGATAACTTTTGTATCTTTATTGATTAATACAGACATTATTTGCCCTCCGCAGCAGCAACAACTTTTTCAGCAGCGTCTGTTAGTGATTCAGCAGCAATGATATCTAGACCAGAGTTCTTAAGAACTTCACGACCTAATTCAGCATTAGTACCTTCTAAACGTACAACTACTGGTACGGTTACGCCAACTTCTTTAACTGCGCCAATGATGCCTTCAGCAATCATGTCACAACGAACGATGCCGCCAAAGATGTTTACTAAAACAGCTTTAACATTGTCGTCAGAAAGAATGATTTTGAATGCTTCAGAAACACGTTCTTTAGTAGCACCGCCACCAACATCCAAGAAGTTAGCCGGCTTGCCGCCGTGTAGGTTTACGATGTCCATAGTACCCATTGCTAGGCCTGCACCGTTAACCATACAACCAACATTACCGTCTAGAGCAACGTAGTTAAGCTCGAAGCTTGCTGCGTGTGCTTCACGAGCATCTTCTTGAGATGGATCGTGGAATTCACGGATTTTAGGTTGACGGTAAAGTGCATTACCATCAATACCGATTTTGCCGTCAAGACAGTGAAGGTTGCCTTCATCTGTAATTACTAACGGGTTGATTTCAAGTAGTGCGAAATCAAAATCAGTGAACATTTTACCAAGACCCATAAAGATCTTAACAAACTGTTTCATTTGTACTGGGTTAAGACCCAATTTGAAACCTAGTTCACGTGCTTGGTAAGCTTGAGGACCTACTAACGGGTCGATCTCTGCTTTGTGGATAAGCTCTGGTGTTTCTTCAGCAACAGTTTCAATTTCAACGCCGCCTTCAGTAGACGCCATGAAAACTACTTTACGAGATGCACGGTCAACTACTGCACCTAGGTACAATTCGTTAGCAATGTCAGTACAGCTTTCTACTAAAATTTTAGCTACTGGCTGGCCTTTCTCGTCTGTTTGGTAAGTAACTAGGTTTTTACCTAACCAATTAGCTGCAAACGCTTTTACTTCTTCGATAGTTTTAACTAGCTTTACACCGCCAGCTTTACCACGTCCACCTGCGTGAACCTGAGTTTTAACAACCCACATATCGCCGCCAATTTTTTCAGCAGCTGCAGCAGCTTCTTCAGGTGTATCGCAAGCGTAACCTGTAGAAACGGGTAAACCATATTCGGCAAAAAGTTGTTTTGCCTGATACTCATGCAAATTCATGATGCTTTATCCAATTTTTTATACTAAAAGAGCTGAATATTTTTTCAAATAAACAACTATCCCAAATTGCGCACCTAGTATAGATCCCAAGGCTTAACATGAAAACCCCAGTACGACCAA
>NZ_WTKW01000500.1:0-2201 GCF_011378745.1 Pseudoalteromonas sp. Z1A6 | reverse complement strand
TTTGCACTTGTATAAATAGCTGAGTAATTTTAAACAGTATTTTTAGGTAACAAAGTGTTAGCTTTAATGTTGCTATTTTGGTTATATGGTAACTACAGATGTTTAGTAATATGCAATTATGATTGATCAAAATAGGCCAGATTAGTTTTTTATTAATAAAATAATAAACTTACTAATCATGACTATACTGAACTTTACTACATAGTAAAAAAAGCATCTGCTTGAGGCTTTTGTTGTATCAATATGTATAAATAATGCGAGCAAGTGAAAATGGGTACGGACAGGTTAAAAAAGTTATTATCTCACCAGCAAGGCATTTTATCTAAAATTGCATTAGGGGCACCTTTAAATGAGGTGCTTACTGAAATTTGTTTATCGATAGAAAAAATTATGGATGATGAATCTGCTAGGTGTTCCATTTTATCAGCTAAAGGCGAGCAGCTTTTTCATTGTGCAGCCCCTAATATTCATCCAGAGTACTGTGGTTTGCTTAATGGAGTTTACATAGGGCCAAAAGTGGGTTCATGTGGTACTGCTGCATTTTCGAAATCGCGCATAATTGTAGAAAATATTGAAACTTCACCACTGTGGGTGGATTTTAAAGACTTAGCGTTAAAGTTTGATCTTAAGTCATGTTGGTCAACGCCTATTATGTCAACTCAAGCTGATTTGTTAGGCACCTTTGCTATCTATCACAGCAGCCCTAAAGCCCCATCAGAGCAAGAGTTAGAATTAATAGATTTTTTTGTACACTTTTCAAGTATTGCTCTTGAGAAAAGTAACGAATTTGAGAAGGCAAAACAGCTTGTCGCTAATTTACAGCACAGTAATGAAAAATTTAAAGCCTTTACCAAAGTAATGCCCGATCTCATCCTCATTTTAAGTGAAGACGGCATATATACCGATGTTTATGGTACTTCTAATGAGTTACTGCTTGATTCGACCATGGATATTATTGGTCAAAATGTTAAAGACTTACTTCCTCAAAAAGATGCGCAAATGATAATGGGAGTCATTGCAAAAACGTTGTCGACTAACGATATGCAAATATTTGAATATGAATTAGATGTCCCGAAGGGGAATATAGTTTTTGAAGGACGAGCCGCTGCCTTAGATCATTACCACCCTGAGAACCCGACAAAACGGCATATTGTATGGATGGCCAGGGATATTTCAATAAGGAAAAAAGCAGAACAAGAAGTCCATAAGCTTGCATTTTATGACCCACTCACCAATTTGCCAAATAGAAGAATGCTTAGCGATAGGTTAAACACGTGCGTAGAGAGCATCAAAAGTATAAAAAATATTGGAGCTTTGTTGTTTTTAGATTTAGATAACTTTAAGCGTATTAATGATTCGTTGGGGCACAGTGCTGGAGACGAAGTGCTTGTAGAGCTATCAAAAAGATTAAACGCCATAATAAAAAGCTCAGACACGTTAGCTAGAGCCGGTGGCGATGAGTTTATTATTTTACTTGAAGACATAGGTGAAAATACAAAGCAGGCAATTTATGAATGCGAATCCGTGGCAAAAAAAATCCAGAGCGTGTTTCATGATAATTTTGAAGTAGGCGAACTTGCCTTTCAAGTAAGTTGCAGCATAGGTATTTGCCTAATTGACAGCGTAAACGCACAAACTGACAATATATTAAAGTTTGCCGACACTGCTATGTATCGCTCTAAAAAGAAAGGCGGAAACAGCAGTAGCTTTTACGATCCAGCGTCGCAAACACTGCTTGAAAAGCAAACCGAGCTTGAAACCGACATTGTTAGAGCTATTGCTTCTGATGAATTTTGTGCTTATTTTCAGCCACAAGTTAATACTTGCGGAGATATTATTGGAGCTGAAGCGCTAATTAGATGGAACCATCCGCAAAGAGGCCTTATAGCGCCAAATGAATTTATACCTATAGCTGAGCAGTACGGACTTATACAAAAACTACAAAATGCAGTATTACGCGATATATGTATTTTAATTAATGAACTTAAAGAAGCCAGCGCTATTGACGATTCGTTCTGTGTTTCAATTAATATTAGCCAAAGTCAGTTTAATTCATCAAATTTAAAAAAGGAGCTGTTTAGTACTATAAGCGAGTTTGATATTCGAGCTTCACAAATTAAGTTAGAAATAACCGAGTCAATGCTCTCAAACGATATAGAATATACAATTAAACAAATGAAAGAGCTTATTGCTGCAGGCTT
>NZ_WTKW01000050.1:0-16789 GCF_011378745.1 Pseudoalteromonas sp. Z1A6 | reverse complement strand
ATTAGCGCCTTTTTTACTACCTAAAATTTACTAAATTGTTATAATATTTGATTACATAAAGTTGAGCTAGAACAATCATGCTCAATTAATGCGCTTTACGTGCTAAAAATAATAATTAAACACACAGTAAGTGTGTCTAGGAGTCTCTACTTTGAAGCTATTGGATGACAAACCAATCAAGCCCGCCTCGTTTTTTGATGCATTAATTCCTATCTCTGTATTAATTTGTTTACTTGGTGCTGCCGTTTACTTATTTGGTGATAACTCTTCATCAGGCCCTAACCAAATTGCACTTTTATTTGCTACTTTTGCAGCGGCTTTAATTGGGCTTAAAAACGGTTATACATGGAAAAAATTAGAACAAGCTATGATCGAAGGTATAACGCTTTCACTTGGCGCTATCCTAATTTTACTTATGGTAGGTGCGTTAATTGGCACTTGGCTACTTTCTGGAACTGTACCAACTTTAATTTATTATGGCTTGCAAGTTATAAACCCAAGTTGGTTTTATGCAGCGAGTTGTTTAATTTGTGGCATTGTAGCTATGAGTATAGGTAGTTCTTGGACTACTGCCGCTACGATAGGTGTTGCTTTATTAGGCGTTGCAACGGGTCTTGGACTTGAACAAACAGTTACAGCAGGCGCTGTTATATCTGGCGCGTACTTTGGTGATAAGTTAAGCCCGCTGTCTGAAACAACCAATTTAGCGCCAGCAGTTGTAGGCGCTGATTTATTTGAGCATATTCAACATATGCTGTGGACGACAGTACCAAGTTTTGTAATTGCGCTGATTATATTTATATTCATGGGCTTTAACGCAACTGCTTCAAGCGAAGCGGGGCGCATTGATGAAATAACGGCTATTTTACAGCAAAACTTTAATATTGGTTTTGAAATGCTAATCCCGCTAATTGTACTTTTAGTTTTAGCGATTAAAAAAATGCCAGCCTTTCCTGCTATCTCTATCGGTGCTGTTGTGGGCGCTGTTTGGGCCATGTTGTTTCAATCTGATTTAATTGCTAGTCAAATTGATGTTTCTCAAGGGCAGTTAGTTGGCTATTTTAAGCTTGTTTGGACGACGTTTTTTGATGGTTTTAGCATAAGTACAGGCGATGACAAAATGGACTCCCTACTCAGTGGTGGCGGTATGTCTGGAATGCTTACAACCACATGGCTTATTATGACTGCACTGATGTTTGGTGCCATTATGGAAAAAACAGGCCTTTTGGATATTTTTGTTAAAAGCATACTTAAAATAGCTAAAAGTACGGGATCGTTAATTGCGGCAACAATAGCAACGTGTATTGGTACTAACGTGATAGCGGCCGATCAATATATTGCAATTGTTGTACCTGGTCGTATGTTTAAAGATGAATATGAAAAACGTGGTTTGAAGCCTGTTAACTTATCTCGTACATTGGAAGATGGCGGTACAATTACCAGCCCACTAATTCCATGGAACACGTGTGGCGCATATATGCAAAGCGTTTTACTAATAAATCCTTTTGATTATGCACTCTACGCTTTCTTTAACTTAATTAACCCTGTTTTAGCGGTGGTTTATGCCTACTTGGGCATTAAAATTTTACGTATTAAGCCAAAACAATCCGCCTAATTTTAAACAGCTCCTTTTAACTTAAAAGGAGCTGTTTTGGAGTATCTATGACTGAATCAAGTAAACCTCAAGCACAATATCTTAAAGACTATAAAGCTCCTGATTTTTTAATTGACCACACAGAGCTAACCTTTGACTTACAGCCATTATCAACCAAAGTAAGCTCTTTGCTAACGCTTACGCGTGTTGGTGATAAAAAAGCACCTTTAGTGCTTGATGGTATTGATTTACGCTTACTGTCTTTATCTATTGATACGGTTGATATAACTGATTATGAAATTATTGGCGAGCAGCTAATAATTAATAACCTACCGGATAGTTGTCAATTAAGTATTGTGACCGAGATATCGCCTGAGACGAATACTTCTTTAGAGGGTTTGTATTTATCTGGCGGTGCGTATTGTACACAGTGTGAAGCGCAGGGTTTTAGAAAGATCACCTATTACATGGATCGCCCTGATGTACTTGCCACGTTTGATGTAACTATTATTGCCGATAAAAAGTATCTACAACTTCTTTCTAATGGTAATCAAGTAGACAGTGGTGAAACACAAGATGGTCGTCATTTTGTTAAATGGCAAGACCCATTTAAAAAGCCGAGCTATTTATTTGCACTTGTAGCTGGCGATTTTGATGTTTTAAAAGATACGTACACGACTAAAAGCGGCAAAGATGTAGAATTAGCATTGTTTGTTGATAAAGGTAATTTATCTAAAACACCCCATGCTATTGCCTCACTCAAAAAGGCAATGCAGTGGGATGAAGAACGCTTTAATTTAGAGTATGACCTTGATATTTATATGATTGTAGCCGTCGATTTTTTCAACATGGGCGCGATGGAAAATAAAGGGCTAAACGTTTTTAACAGTAAATGCGTATTAGCTAATCAAGAAACAGCCACAGATAAAGACTACCATACGATTGAATCCATTGTAGGGCATGAGTACTTTCATAACTGGACAGGTAACCGAGTTACTTGTAGAGATTGGTTTCAGTTATCGCTAAAAGAAGGGTTAACTGTATTTAGAGACCAAGAGTTCAGTAGTGATTTAGGCTCTCGTGCACTTAACCGAATTGATGCGGTCAAAGTTATGCGTACGCATCAGTTTAGCGAAGATGCAGGCCCTATGGCTCACCCAATTCGCCCTGAGAAAGTTATTGAAATGAATAACTTTTATACAGTAACTGTATACGATAAAGGTGCTGAAGTTATCCGTATGATGCACACATTACTGGGTGAAACTAATTTTCAAAAAGGGATGACGCTTTACTTTGAGCGCCACGATGGGCAAGCAGTTACATGTGATGACTTTGTAAGTGCGATGAGCGATGCATCAGGTGTTGATTTAGAGCAATTTAAACAATGGTACAGCCAATCAGGTACACCGCGTTTAAATGCAATTCAAGAATTTGATAGTAGCTCAAATACATACACTTTGACAATCGAGCAAACAGCGCCAGCTAATCAGCCAGAGAATAAAAAGCTTCATATACCTTTTGCTATTGAACTACTTGATGCCAATGGACAAAGTATTGCTCTGCAATATAAAGGTAAAAAGCTAGATCATGTACTCGATGTAACTAATGCGACTCAAATATTTAGCTTTGATAATATTTTAGAAAAGCCTGTTGCGGTTTTGCTAGAAGACTTTTCTGCACCTTGTATTTTAAACCAGCAAACAACAGAGCCCGAACTATTGCATATTATGCGTTTTGCGCGCAGTGATTTTTCACGTTGGGATGCACAACAGCAGCTATTCATTAAGGCGATTAAATCTCAAATCACCGATGCAACGAATAGCGTATTAAGCAGCGAAATTATAAATGCGCTACGTGTACTTATAAACACCAAAGAGGGCGATTTAGCTTTAATTGCAGAGCTGTTTAAATTGCCGAGTTTTGACACGTTAGCTGCTGAATTTGATGTAATACCTGTAGATGACATTATTGAAATAACAGAAAAGTTTGAGCAACAAATTGCTGATGAACTTGCTGATGAACTGCTTAGTTGCTACGAATCTCTTGAAGATGATGGGAGTATAAGTGCAAGCGCAGTTGCAAACCGTGCCTTGAAACAAATATGCTTACATTATCTAGCTAAAACGCAAAAGCCAGAAGCTGTAACCTTTATTAAAGAAGCGGCAAGCTCGACTAATATGACTAATGTACTTGGTGCCCTAAGCGCTGTGGTAAAAGCTTCACACCCTGTTAGAGACGAGCTTTTGAGTCATTTTGATAGTCAGTGGCGTCATGATGTTTTGGTGATGGATAAATGGTTTGCACTGCAAGCTATGCAATCGGGTAGTAATGCAATAGAGAATATTAAAGCACTTTACGAACACCCGTGTTTTGATTTTTCAAATCCCAATCGTGTACGTGCACTTGTAGGAAGTTTTAGCCATTTTAATACAGCGCAATTTCATCGGTATGATGCCCAAGGTTATGCGTTATTAGGTGATTTACTAATAAAACTTAATGCAATTAATCCACAAAATGCATCGCGTATGCTGACACCATTTATGTCGTGGAAGCGTTACGATGATGTACGCTCACAAGCAATGAAACTGCAATTACAGCGCTTAGCCAATTTAGATGGCCTAAGTGCTGACTTGTATGAAAAGGTTGAAAAAGCGCTCGCATAAATGATTGAGTATTATTTTACCCTAAGATTGAGCTATAACGAATGCATGGATTACTACCATGGTCGTTTTAGCTCATTACAAGTTGTAGAGGATGGCGGTAAAACGATTCGTTTTACCGCTACATATTTAAGGCCCTTCATTTCGAGCTTGGGTGTACGTGGCCGTTTTAGACTCTTATTAACCCCCGAAAACAAGTTTATCCGCCTAGAACGAGTGGCCTGACACTCGGTTTTTATGTTATATATACATAAAAATATTGTATTTTTGTTAATTTCAATTTGTCCTATTGTTAAATTACGTGTATAAATTATCTGGTACGACGTCTTACCAATACGTAAGCGTCAACCAGAATAAAAATATATGACAGATTTGAGCGCGTATTTGTAATTTTGCAGATTCGCTTCTATCGTTATGATTACACTAAAAACAATAACTTGATCACACAAAATGACCCGCGACAGGGGGGAACCAAAATGATAAGAAGATCGCTTTTTGTTAAAAATAAAATCGCTATAGGTTTAGCAGCCGCTAGTTTAGGTTTATCTGCAGCCAGTACTCAAGCTGTAACATTTGAAGCTGGGGGTTTTGATATTACCTTCGATTCAACCTTTTCATATGGGCAAAGTGTCCGTGTAGAAGACAGGGACTTTAGCTTAATTGGTAAAAGTAATAATCCAGCTTTTGACTGGACAGGTTACAACCCTGCGCTAAGTAACACTATTTACTCATCACAAGATGTATGGGCACAACCGGGCTCTTACTCAAACAATGGTGATGCGGGTAATTTAAATTTTGATAGTGGTGACTCATTCTCAAAACTATTGAAGGGCACACACGACCTTTCAATAAATAAAGATAACTACGGTTTGTTCACTCGCTTTATGTATTTTTATGACTTTGCATTAATGGATGGCAATCATGCATACTCAAATCCTACATCAGGGCAGGGTGTTGATCCATGTGACGATAAAGACACCAAAGCACAAAGTTGTGCCGACATACGTTTACTAGATGCGTTTGTATGGGCCGATTTTGATTTAAATGATGGTAATAATCCTTTATCTGTTCGTTTAGGTCAGCAAGTAGTTAACTGGGGGGAAAGTACGCTTATATCTCATGGCATTAACGTAAACCCGGTTGATATTGACAGATTAAAAGCACCAGGCGCTGAGCTTAAAGAAGCATTTATACCAATCGGTATGCTTTGGGCATCGCTTGGTATTACTGAAAACATCACGCTTGAAGGTTTCTACCAATATCAATGGCAAGAAACGCGTTTACCAGCAGCCGGCACGTATTTTTCTACTAATGACTTTGCAGCAGAAAATGGTTACCAACAAAATGTTCAATTAGGCTTTACGTCTAACCCTGATATTGATGTTGCTTTTTTAACGGATAGTTTAAATAACTTAACATCTGACTTTGCATTAGCAGCAGCTGCACGAGGCATAGATCCTTCAAGTGCCGAAGGGAGTGCTTTATTAGCTCAAATGTACCTTGCATATCCAACTAAGGTCGCGCTTAAAGGTAAAGGGGATAATGGTAAAACAGAACCTGAAGATGGCGGTCAGTATGGTCTTCGCTTAGGTGTGTTTTTACCTGAGTTTAATGATACTGAAATTGCGTTATACCACGTGAACTACCACAGTCGTCGTCCGCTTATCTCTGGTCGCGTATCAAACTTTTCTCAGGCTGCTATAGCTCAAGATTTAGCAATGATTATGACTACAGAGATTACCTCTGATAATGTGGCTGATTTAACTGCTTTTTCTAAAGCTGAAAACGACTACCCTGAAGATATTAAACTATACGGTTTAAGCTTTAACACCACTATTGGTGAAACAGCTTTTGCGGGTGAATTTGCTTTTCGTCAAGACGAGCCTCTGCAAATTGATGACGTAGAGTTACTTTATACAGCTATGCCAGAGCAGTTAGCGCTTGCCGGTATTCGTCCTGATTTTGCGGGTATTTCGCAAATGAGTTTTGGCGATGCTATAAGCTCTGTTGGAGCGGGTGAAGTTGCCAAGGGCTATATTGAACGTGATACATCTCAAATTCAATTTACGGCTACTCATTTATTTGGCCCTTCATTAGGGGCTGATAGTTGGGCTGTTGTTGGTGAAGTGGGTGCTGTAAAAATTCATAACATGCCAGAATATGACGAAATGCGTTTGAATGTATCTGGTACTGGCCGTAGTGGCGTTATTACTGGCCCAGGCACTACTGATTACTCAACATTACAGCTTGGTTTATCAAACGGTGCTGAAGAAAAATCATTTGCTACTGCATCTTCTTGGGGTTACCGCTTAATTGCTAAAGGTGATTATTATGACCTTTACGATGGTATTAACTTCTCTCCACGTTTTGTATTTTCTCATGACGTAAATGGTAATACACCAGATCCTATGTTCTTATTTATTGAAGACCGTAAATCTTTAGGTGCGACCATGAACTTTAACTACCAAAATGCGTGGTCACTTGATGTGAGCTACAACTCGTTTTGGGGCGGCGGCGGTATTAATACCTTCTCAGACCGCGATTACGTTTCTTTTAACTTAAAATATTCTATTTAGGGGTAACATTACTATGATTATAAAACCTACCCTCATTGCTACTGCTTTTTGTAGCTTGTTTGCAAGCAGCGCAGCCTTAGCTAAATTAAGCACTGACGAAGTTGCTCAATTAGGTCAAAATTTAACGCCATTGGGCGCAGAAAAAGCAGCGAATGCTGATGGTTCTATTCCAGCATGGAATAATGGCATTACATCTGCACCAGCAGGTTATGAACCGGGTATGCATCACCTTGACCCATATACCACTGACAAAGTGCTTTTCACTATTGATAAAAGTAATATCGAAAAGTACAAAGCCAATTTAAGTCCGGGTCAAATTGCTTTATTTGAAGCATACCCAGACACATTTAAAATGCCAGTGTATGAAACACGTCGCTCAGCGTCTTATCCACAGTTTGTTTATGACGCAACTAAAAAGTTTGCACCAACAGCTGAATTAGTTGAAGGCGGAAATGGTATTAAAAATACAGCAATTGGTATTCCTTTTCCTATTCCTAAAACGGGTTTAGAGGCAATTTGGAATCACTTATTACGTTACCGTGGGCAATCTATTGAACGTTTTGGTGGTCAAGCAGCACCAACGGCGTCAGGCTCTTATAACTATGTTGGCTTTGATGAACAGCTATTAGTTAAATATTCAGATCCGAGTGCAACACCCGCAGAGCTGCAAGACTCAAATATTTTGTTTAAGTTTAAACAAAGTGTTACAGAGCCTGCACGCTTAGCAGGTACAGCACTGCTTGTTCATGAAACGATGGACCAAATATTAACGCCACGCCAAGCATGGACTTACAACTCGGGACAACGCCGCGTTCGTCGTGCACCTAATGTTGCATATGATGCACCAGGAACAGCAGCGGATAGCTTACGTACTACTGATGACTTTGACATGTTCAATGGCTCACCTAATCGTTACAACTGGACGTTGAAAGGTAAGCAAGAATTATACATTCCTTACAACAGCTATAAGCTTCATAGTGATAAGTTAGAATACGATGACATTTTAATGCCTGGCCACATAAACCCAGAGCATACACGCTACGAAAAACACCGTGTTTGGGTTGTTGAAGCTAACTTAAAAGACGATACACGCCATATCTATAAAAAACGTGTGTTTTACATTGATGAAGATAGCTGGCAAGTACAGGTTACGGATATTTATGATAACCGCGACCAACTTTACCGTGTAGCAATGGCTTATGGCCTTAACTACTACGAAGTACCTACTCAGTGGAGTACGCTTGAGGTTTATCATGATTTAAATTCACGTCGTTATTTAGCAATTGGTTTAGATAACCAAGAAAAAATGTACGATTTTTCACAATCGTTTAACGATAACGAGTTTACGTCAAGCGCATTACGTCGCGCAGGTAGATAGTTAGAAGTTAGGCACTTAACGTATGTTAAGTGCCTTTTCCTTTCACATCGCGTTTGTCTTATACCAAATCGCGCAACGCTTTCCTCAGTATATAAAGACAAACAATTCTCTCGTTCAAGGCGATTAAAATTTATGAAGTATTTAGTATATGCCAGCCTGATCATAAGTGGTGCGAGTGTTGCTCAGGATGTCCCTGAAAATGCAATCAGTGCAATTAAAGCAGATAAAACCCTACTTACTGATATAACAAACACAGGTAACGGGCTAATTGCAGTAGGCAAGCATGGTACCGTTATTAAAAGTGACACTGGTAATAAATGGCAACAAGCTGAACTTGTACCGACTCAAGTGCTATTAACAGCTGTTGACTTTAGCGATGAAAATAATGGCTGGGCATGTGGACACGATGCCACCATTATCAATACTACCGATGGTGGTATTAATTGGCAGTTACAACAAGTTAAACCAGAACTAGATAAACCCTGCCTTGATATCCTATTTGAAGATGATTTAAAAGGTTTTGCAGTGGGCGCCTATGGTATGTTTTATCAAACCACCGACGGTGGTAAACATTGGCAAAAGCGCTTTTTAGATTCGTTACTGTTTAGTGATGACAGAGATTACTTAAACGATTTAAAAGAAAACGATCCCGAAGGGTATGAAGCAGAAACAGCTTCAATTTTACCGCACTTTAATCGAATCGAAAAAACAGATAACGGATTAATGTTGGTTGGTGAAATGGGTTTAATGGCCAGAAGCATTGATGATGGCGAAACTTGGCAAAGGATTGAGGAAATTTATCCTGGATCATTCTTTGCAGTTGCCTCTGATAGTACGCAAGAAATTGTAGCGGGGCTTCGAGGTAATGTTTTTGCTAAGCAAAATGGCGAACAAGAGTGGCAGCATTTCGAAAATGTAAAAACTGCGACGATCAACAACATCATTAATTACAATAACAAACAATGGCTCATGCTCGCCAATAGTGGCGTTATTTTTCATCTTCAAGATGGGTTACTCACCCATGAGCAGTTAGCCGATGGTAAAGCAATTTTAGATGGCGTGATTTTAAATAACAAACTAATCATGGCGACAGAAGATGGCATTAAAGTGAAGGAGTTAACCCCTTAATGCATAAGTTACTCGATTTTATTGAAAAGGCGATTTTTAGACATCGCTTAATTATGCTTATAAGTTTTGCGCTTATAAGCTGTTTACTGGTATTCAAAGCAACTCAAATTCAATTAGATGCCTCGTTTAATAAAAACATCCCGTTAAATCACGACTATATGAAAGTATACACTAAGCATGAAAAACAGTTTGGTGGTGCAAACAGTATTTTGATTTCAGTGTGTGATGACAGCGGCAATATATTTAATCCAGAGTTCTTTACTCAATTAAAAGCGGTTCACGATCAGCTTTATTTTATTCCTGGCGTAAATCGTCCATTAGTTAACTCTATATTTTCACCCAGTGCTCGTTTTGTTGAAGTAGTCGAGGATGGCTTTGCAGGCGGTCCAATTATTCCTGCTAACTTTAAAGCGGATACGCGTGGTTTAGGTGTTGTAAAAGAAAACATCGAAAAAGCAAAAGTGGTAGGACGTATGATTGCCAGCGATTACTCGTGTGCAATGGTAACGGCCCAGCTTTTAGAAACAGATCCTCAAACTCAACAAAAATTAGACACTTTAGCTTTTGCACAAAAGCTAGAAAGTGATTTAAGAGAACCTTTAAGTACAGATAAAGTAAGTATTCATATTATTGGTTTTGCAAAAATGGCAGGTGATATAGCTGAAGGCGCAAAAGGCGTGGTTGTATTTTTTGCCATTGCTATCGCCTTTACATTTATTATGGTTTGGCTATTTTGTGGTAGTTTGAAGTTAACCATTTTACCTATTGCCTGTTCTATTATTGCAGTTGTTTGGCAACTTGGCCTGCTTTCAAGTTTAGGCTTTGGCCTTGACCCTATGTCTATTTTGGTACCGTTTTTAGTATTTGCGATTGGTGTAAGCCATGGTGTGCAGATGATAAATGCGATTGGTAAAAAAGTAGGTGAAGGTAAAACAACACGTATTTGTTGTCAGTCAAGTTTTAGGGCTTTATTAGTGCCAGGCGGTATTGCACTGCTTTCAGACACCGTAGGCTTCTTAACATTACTTACCATCGATATTGGTATTATCCGTGAACTTGCCATTACAGCGAGTTTAGGTGTAGCAGTAATTATATTTACTAATTTAATCTTATTGCCAGTTTGGGCTTCGTACATGAACTTTGAAAACAGTGTACATATTCAATCTGGTGATGCAGCAAAACCAAACATGCTTGATAAAATCCGCGACTTACTTGTTAAAGCGACTGATCCTAAAGTAGCTAAAATGATTATTGGTTTTACCCTTGTTCTATTTGCTTTAGGTTACTGGCAAGCAGATAAAATGCGTATAGGTGACTTACATGCAGGCGCGCCATCACTGCATCAAGATGCTCGTTATAATCAAGACACGTTTTTAATATCAGACAAGTACACTATCTCGTCTGATATCTTAAAGGTAATTGTAGAAGCGTATCCTGCAGCATGTACTGAGCATGATGTGATGGAGCGTATAAGCCGTTTTCAATACAAAGTAGAGAATGTAGCAGGTGTGCAGTCTGCTGTAAGTTTGAGCTCTGTAGCTCAATCGGTTAACGCAGGCTACAACGAAGGCAATTTGAAATGGCAAAGCTTGCCACGAAATTCAGCAAGTTTAGTGCAGTCAACGTCTCGAGTTGAAACTAGTACAGGTTTACTTAACGGTGATTGTTCAGTTATGCCAGTGATTATATTTTTAGATGATCATAAAGCACAAACTATAGATACTGTAATTAAGAGTGTTAAGCAATTTGCGCAAGAAGAGGGCACTGATAAATTAGCATTTAAATTAGCTTCAGGACCTGTTGGTGTAATGGCAGCGACTAATGAGTCAGTTGCAGAAGCGCAAATACCAATGATGCTTTATGTTTATGGTGCCGTTATCATTTTATGTTTAATGAGCTTTAGAAGCGTAAAAGCAACGATTGCTGTGGTATTGCCGCTTTATATCGTATCAACACTTGCACAAGCACTTATGGTGCAATTAGAAATAGGCTTAACCGTTTCTACTTTGCCAGTTATTGCTCTAGGAGTAGGTATTGGGGTCGATTACGGTATTTATATACTGTCGTCGATGATGGGGCAGCTTAAGCAAAATGTACCATTAAGTGTTGCTTATCGAAATGCGCTTGTTGAACGTGGCAGTGCGGTTCTATTTACCGGTATTACACTTGCGATTGGTGTGAGTACGTGGATATTCTCAGATCTTAAATTCCAAGTTGATATGGGTATACTGTTAACCTTCATGTTTTTAGTGAATATGTTAGGTGCAGTGTTGTTATTACCCGCTATTGGTAGCCTTCTCTGGACTGACCAGAAAAAATAATGTGAATAATTTTGCTCCTAAATGGCCTGTAAAGGCCATTTATATCTACAATTTGTGAATAGATGACCAAATAGCTGAAATGCTTAAAATGTTTTCATCGAAAAGGCTGTTTATTAGCTGTAAAAGGGTTAGAATTTGATTGACTCCACGCTAATGAATAGCTGTACAAATTCCTGCTCCTGAGCAGTAATAGATTAAGGAACATACAATGACACGAAATGAAGGCCAAGCCTCGGTTATCCTAGATAATGTCTGTAAGCTGATCCAGAAAAAAGTTCGCGCTGATAATGTGTTACTCGTTGAGAAATTCGCCAAAGCCTTGTACAGCAATATGTCTAAAGAGGATTTGGCAAACCGCAACGATAGTGACCTATATGGCGCAGCATTAAGCCTTTGGAACTCGCTAGAAAAAAATACTACCGACGACGCAGTTATCCGCGTTTTCAACCCTGAAGTGGCAAAAGATGGCTGGCAGTCATCACATACAATCGTAGAGATTATTACTAAAGACATGCCGTTTTTAGTTGATTCTGTTCGTATGGCCATGACTCGTGAAAATATCGCCTCTCACTTATTACTTCACTGCCCATTAAAAATTAAGCGCGATGAAAACGCTAAAATTTCTGGATTATCAAATTTAAAAGCAGAGCAAGAATCCTCATCTACTAAAACAGTATTTTTTATTGAAATTGACCGTCAAACAGATTCTTCTGTGATTGAGTCTTTCAAGAAAGAGTTAGAGTCGGTTCTTGTTGATGTATCAGTTGCTGTTGATGATTGGCAGCCAATTCGTAAAAAATTGATTGCAGTAACCAAAGAGTTACCTAAACGTCATCATAATAAAACGACAGAAGAAGTTTCAGAAACAACTGAGTTTTTAGATTGGTTAGCGAAAGATAACTTTACCCTAATGGGTTACCGTGAATATGAGCTAAGCCCAGTTCAAGGTGATTACCAATTAAAAGGTAAAATGGAATCAAGCCTTGGCTTGATGAAAAACTCTACTGAAGAGCACACACGATTATTATCAGAATTACCAGAAGTTGCCCGCCAAGAAGCACGCAGCAGCAACCTACTGATCCTAACAAAAACTAACTCTGTTTCTCGCGTTCACCGTCCAGCTTACATCGATTACGTAGGTATTAAGCGTTTTGACGATGAAGGCAATGTAATTGGTGAAGACCGCTTTATTGGTTTGTTCTCATCAAGCTTTTACAATAACAGTGCTACTGATGTGCCTGTTTTAAAGAGTAAAATTAACCGCATTATGGAAATGTGTGATTTTGCTAAAGGTACACACGCTTACAAAGCTGTTTTAAATATTTTAGAAACCTACCCACGTGACGAGCTAGTTCAAGCGCGCGAAAGTGAGCTACTTGAAGTTGCTATGGGTGTTTTACAAGTACAAGAGCGCGATATGTGTCGCTTGTTTGTACGTAAAGATGCGTATGGTCGCTTTTTATCTTGCATGGTTTATGTTCCTCGCGAACGCTATAACACGGCTCTTCGTCGTGAAACGCAAGATATATTAGCTAATGCATTTAATTCTGACGATAAAGTCGAATTTACTACTTATTTCTCTGAGTCAACACTGGCGCGTACTCATTACACCGTTCGTGTGACCGACAACAAGATCGAATATAACGTGAAAGACATCGAAAACAATTTAGTAGAAGCTGCACGTACGTGGGAAGATAAACTTCAATCTGCACTTTTAGAGTCTGCGGGTGAAGCACGTGGTAACGATTTAAATCGTAAATACTGTAATGCATTTGCACGCTCATACAAAGACGAAGTGCTTCCAAGTGCTGCGGTTGTTGATATTGAAAAGTTAGAACTACTTAGCGATGAAAACAAGCTAGAAATGCTGTTTTACCGTCCTCAAGAAGAAGCAAACAGTAATATTGTACGATTAAGCTTATTCCATAAAGATGAGCCAATTCACTTATCTGATGTTATGCCAATGCTTGAAAACTTTGGTCTGCGCGTTGTTGGTGAAACACCATATTCAGTTAAAACTAGCGATGGTCGTATTAACTGGATCATGGACTTCTCGATGCTTATTGACAGCAAAGGGATGGCAGACTTTGATAAAATTTCAGCACGTTTTCGCGCTGCATTAACAAATGTGTGGGGCAACCGCCTTGAAAATGATGGTTTTAACCGTTTAGTATTAATGGGTGGCCTAACTGGCCGCGAAGCCTCTATTTTACGTGCTTACGCTAAGTACATGCGTCAAATTGGTGTAACGTTCTCACAAAGTTACATTGAAAGCACATTTGCAAATTATCCAAACATTGCAGCGCAAATTGTTAATTTATTTGCTAAAAAGTTCTCAGTTAAGAGCCCAGCAAGTGCTAAAACACTTGAAAAGTTAAGTACGCAAATTTACTTAGAACTTGAAAATGTAGCAAACCTTGATGATGACCGCATTATACGTTTATACGTAGATATGATTGTTGCGACACTACGTACCAACTATTTCCAAAAAGATGATGCAGGTCAGTTTAAATCTTATGTTTCGTTTAAAATACAGCCTAGCTTAATTCCTGATGTACCACTTCCACTTCCTGCGTTTGAGATCTTTGTTTATTCTCCGCGCGTTGAAGGTGTGCATTTACGTTACGGTAAAGTAGCGCGTGGTGGTCTGCGTTGGTCTGACCGTCGTGAAGACTTCCGTACTGAAGTACTTGGCTTAGTTAAAGCGCAACAAGTTAAAAATACAGTAATTGTACCTGTTGGCTCTAAAGGTGGTTTTGTATGTAAACAATTACCTAGTGAGCGCGAAGCGTTTATAAAAGAAGGCCAAGAGTGTTACAAAATCTTTATCCGTGGTCTTCTAGATATTACAGATAACATAGAGCGCGGTGAAGTAGTGCCAGCTCGTGATGTTGTTCGCCACGATGAAGATGATGCATACCTAGTGGTTGCAGCCGACAAAGGTACAGCTACTTTCTCTGATATCGCAAACGGCATAGCTAATGAATACAATTTCTGGCTAGGCGATGCATTCGCATCAGGTGGCTCGGTTGGTTACGATCATAAGAAAATGGGTATTACAGCTAAAGGCGCATGGGAGTCAGTTAAACGACATTTCCGTGAAATGGATATCGATTGTCAAACGACTGACTTTACAGTGGTAGCCATAGGCGATATGGCTGGTGATGTATTTGGTAATGGTATGTTGTTATCTAAGCATATTCGTTTACAAGTTGCCTTTAACCATATGCACATTTTTGTTGATCCGAACCCAGATGCTGCTACTTCTTACCCAGAGCGCGAACGTTTATTTAATATGCCGCGTTCATCGTGGGAAGATTACAATAAAGAGTTAATTTCTGCCGGTGGTGGTGTTTTCTCTCGTGCTGCTAAATCAATTACGCTTAGCCCAGAAATGAAAAAAATGTTGGGCACTAAAAAAGCAAGTATGACCCCAAATGAGTTAATGAAAGCTTCATTGATGATGGAGTTCGATTTACTGTGGAATGGCGGCATTGGTACATACATTAAAAACTCTAAAGAAACTGATGCAGATGTAGGGGATCGTGCAAACGATGCACTACGTATCAATGGTAGAGATTTAGGCGCTAAAATAATTGGTGAGGGTGGTAACTTAGGTGCAACTCAATTAGGTCGTGTTGAATTTGCAGCTAAGGGTGGTCGTGTTAATACTGACTTTATTGATAACGTAGGGGGCGTTGCCTGTTCAGATAACGAAGTTAACATTAAGATTTTACTTAATGGCTTGGTTGCTGAAGGCGACTTAACACGTAAACAACGTGATGAGCTACTTTATTCTATGACAGATGAAGTATCTGAATTAGTATTAAAAGACTGTTACCGTCAAACACATACTATTTCAATTACGCAGTCTAAAGGTACTTCAACGCTTAAAGAAAAGATTCGCTTTATTCATGCACTTGAAAAAGATGGTAAGTTAAACCGTGCTATTGAGTTCATTCCAAGTGATGAAGAATTGGCAGAACGTGCAGCCGCAGGTAAAGACTTAACTCGCCCTGAGCTTTCAGTGCTAGTGTCTTACGCAAAAATGGTATTAAAAGAGTCTTTAGTAAGTGATGAAATTACTGAAAACCCTTACTATCGCCAATTGCTTGTGAAGTCATTCCCACGTCCTCTACGTGAGAAGTTTAACGATGCGATGAACAACCATCCACTTCGTAAAGAAATTATTGCAACTAAACTTGCTAACAGTATCGTTAATGATATGGGTTTAAACTTCATGGTACGTATGCATGAAGAAACCGGTGCCAACGAAGCTGAAATTGCAATGTGTTACTCAATTGCTAGCGAAATATTTGAAATGCGTGATACATGGTCTTCTATCAGCGCACTGGATAATAAAATACCAGCAGCGGTACAAACTGAAATGCTTTACCAACTTCGTCGTACTGTTCGCCGTACTACGCGCTGGTTCTTACGTCATCGTAATAAGTCACAAACGATTGAACAAGGAATTGAATTCTTTGCGCCAACGTTTAAAGATTTAAGCGATAATTTAAATACATACATGATTGAAAAAGAAAATGACCGTATTGTAATTGAAGCTAATAAGTTAATTGATGCCGGCGTTCCTGCAGATATAGCTAAGCGTATTGTTTCGTTATCAAGCTTATTCTCTGTGATGGATTTAGCTGAGGTTGCTAATAATTCAGGTAAGAGTATTTCGATGGTATCGAATACTTACTTTAAACTAGGCGCGAGAATGGGTCTGCATTGGTTCTTAGAGCAAATAACTAAGCAACCAGTAGCAAATCATTGGCAAGCACTTGCTCGTTCATCTTACCGTGAAGAGCTTGATTGGCAGCAACGTACGTTATCTGAAGTGGTGCTAAATAGCTTTGAAGGTGACGAGAGCGATGTTGATAGTCAAATAGATGAGTGGATGGATAGCCAAGATTTATTACTTCAGCGTTGGAAACAAATGTTGGCTGAGTTTAAAACATCACAAAGCCACGACTTTGCTAAGTTCTCAGTTGCACTTCGTGAACTTATGTTATTAAGTCACAACTGTGATACATCAGGAAAATAATTTAGCTTTAATCAGTTATTTGTTTAGTAAATAAATAACTGATTGTTAAAATTGTTATACAATACCTCAGCCTTGTCTGAGG
>NZ_WTKW01000005.1:0-31167 GCF_011378745.1 Pseudoalteromonas sp. Z1A6 | reverse complement strand
TAGAGCGGTACCTTTTCCTAAAAATTCAATTGAAGAAATTATAATAGGACCATCAGAAAATAATGAGTTGGCCGTTAAAGGCTTAAAGTCCCTTTTGAGTTCATTGAATTTTAATGTAGAGGTGTCCAGCACTCAAACTTCATTTAGAAGAATTTAAAAAGCTCCAAACCCACAAAGGGCTCAGAGCTTTCTATATACAAGTAAAGTTCAGCTAAAACACTTAACTTCAAAGTATCGTTGGGTTTCGTTTCACTCAACCCAACCTACGTGTTACTCATCGATTGAGCGTAGTAGGGCGTTGATGCCTACTTTTTCGCGTGTTTGCTTGTCTACTTTTTTCACTATGATTGCAGCGTACAGGCTGTGAGTGCCATCTTTTGATGGTAGTGCGCCTGGCACTACTACTGCGCCTGCTGGTACGCGGCCGTAGTGAATTTCGCCGGTTTCACGGTCATAAATACGGGTGCTTTGGCTGATGTAAACGCCCATTGAAATTACAGCGCCTTCTTCAACAATTACGCCTTCAACAATTTCAGAACGTGCGCCAATAAAGCAGTTGTCTTCAATGATAGTTGGGTTAGCTTGCAGAGGCTCTAAAACGCCGCCTATGCCAACGCCACCTGATAAATGTACGTTCTTACCAATTTGTGCACACGAGCCTACAGTCGCCCATGTATCAACCATGGTGCCGTCGTCAACGTATGCGCCAATGTTTACGTACGATGGCATAAGTACAACGTTTTTACCTACAAAGCTGCCTTTACGTGCTACAGCGTTTGGTACTACGCGCATACCGCCTTGCTGAAACTGCTCTGGGGTGTAGTCGCTAAATTTAAGCGGTACTTTGTCGTAAAACTGGTTTACGCCGTCGTTCATTGGTTGGTTGTCGCGAATACGAAACGACAGTAACACTGCTTTTTTAAGCCACTGGTGTACAACCCATTCACCCGATATTTTTTCGGCAACGCGTGCTGCGCCGCTATCAAGTAAATCAAGTGCGTCGATAATAGCTTGTTTTACATCGCTTGATACTGTGCTTGGGCTAATGCTATCGCGGTTGTCCCATGCGTTTTCGATCATCGTTTTCAAATCTGACATGTGTGTCCTCTATTCTGTTTCGGCGTTGAATTTTTTACGTAATGCCTGATGAATTTTTGCTTGCTCTTCATCAGTCAGCGCTTGGTATTCGTTATTTGATACAACAAAGAAATCCTCGGCACGTTCACCTACTGTTGTAATACGGGCAGCGTGAATGTGTAGTAAATGCGCTTGGAAAACTTCAGCTATTTTGGTTAGTAAACCTTGTATATCGACGGCTTGAATTTCTATTAAGCTACGGTCTTTGCGTGCATGTGGGCGCAGTACAATTTTAGGTTTAATATTAAAATCTTTAAAGCGTTGAGTTCGGCTCTTTTTAAAGCGAATTTTTTTACGCGGATCGCTTAGCGCTTGCTCAAGCCCACGTTTAATTGATTGCGCTCTACCACTGGCTATAGGGTCGCCGCTCACTTCAAGTATTACAAAGCTAAACAGTATATAACCGTCTTTTGTGGTCAGAACTTGGGCGTGTTGTATTTGTGCTTTTTTAGAGCCAATTACGCTCACTAATCTGGCAAATAATGCGCCAGAGTATGGGCTGTATACAAATACTTGCGTACCGCCATGCATCGCTTTGTTAGACACAATAACACTGGGTTGGCTTAAATCGGGGCTATTTAATAAATGCTCGGTTTGCCATGATATTTGCTGTTCGCTAAAAGCGGTATAATAGTTGGCTTTAAAGCGGCTCCAAATTAAATCAATTTGTTCCTCTTGATAACCTAAATTAAGAAGACGCTGTTTAGCTTGATGCTTTTTGTCGCGAATTTGGTCGCGTTGATCCATTGGGTTTTCGAGCCCTAAGCGCAGTGCGCGTTGCGTGTGTAAATAAAGCTCACGCAGTAGGGTGTTTTTCCAATCGTTCCATAAGTTGTCGTTGGTTGCACGTATGTCGGCAACCGTTAAACAATATAAATAGTCGAGTTGGCGCTCTGTTTTAATACGTGTAGCAAAGTCTTTTATTACAGCTGGGTCGTTAATATCTTTACGCTGCGCGGTAACCGACATAAGTAAATGGTTACTTACAAGCCACGCTACTAGCTTAGCATCAGCCGATGAAAAGCCATGCAATTTAGCAAAAGCTATGGCATCAACAGCGCCAAGTTCTGAATGGTCGCCACCTCGGCCTTTAGCAATATCATGAAATATACCGGCTAAATAAAGTAGTTCTGGTTTATCCATTCGAGTGACTATTTCACTACAAATAGGAAACTCGCTAATGCCTGTTTTATCAAAATATTCGTAAATATTTTTGATTAATTTGTGAGTGTGCTCATCTACGGTGTAGGCGTGAAATAAATCAAACTGCATTTGCCCAAATATATTACGCCACTGCGGTAAGTAGGCGGCAAGCATGCCGTGCTTGTGCATCAGCGTAAATGCGCGTCCCATGCCATTAGGGTGTTTAACTAAGCGTAAAAATGCTTCGCGACAGGCTGCGTAATCTTGTAAATCACCCAATAAACGACGGCGCACCTGGCGAATGGTACGAATAGTACTTGGGTAAATATGCGTTATTGCCGGGTTGTCGGCTATGTGCTCAAACAATACAAAGAGTTGATCGCGTCTAAAAAATACCGACGGATCTTTTACGCGTATTTGATGACCTACTTGCTCAAAGTTTCTGTCGAGTTCTATTGCTGCCACAGCACTACTTTCGGGCATTATACTTTGTTCAAAGTATGAAAGTAGCATTTGGTTAAGTTCGCGCACGCGGCTCATTATTCTAAATAAGCGTTTCATCATACGCTCAACAGAGGCTTTACCGTCGCTACCAAAACCTAAAATTTCGGCGGCTTGCGGTTGATGATCAAACAATAAGCGGTTTTCAGCTCGACCTGCAGCTAAATGCAGTGCAAAGCGAATGTTCCATAGGTTTTCTAGGCACTCAGAAAGCTCTTGAAACTCTTCGTGAGTTAAGTATCCGTGGCTTATTAATTCTTGCAGGGTTTCGGTTCTAAAGTGCTTTTTTGCAACCCAAATAATCGTTTGTAAATCGCGCAGACCACCGGGGTTTTCTTTAATGTTTGGCTCAAGATTATACGCGGTGCCGTGGCACTTTCTGTGGCGTAAGTTTTGCTCTTGAACTTTAGCAGTAAAAAATTCACCTGAGCGCCATACTGGCGTTTCAATAATATGCATTTTGAGTTTTTCAAACTCAATGTGGTTACCAAAAATAAGGCGGCTTTCGAGCAAGCTGGTGGCAAAAGTAACGTCTTCACGTTTTTGCTCAATGGCTTGTTCTATCGTGCGCACGCTGTGGCCAATCTCTAAGTTGAGATCCCATAGCATGGTGACAAACTGGCCTATTTTTTCGCATATTTCTTCGCTTGGCGGTTTAGTTACAAGCAATAAAAAGTCGATGTCGGAGTAGGGATGTAGCTCGCCACGTCCGTATCCGCCTACAGCAATTAGCGCTAAATCAGGCTCATGCGCTAAGTCGTAAACATGAAACAGCTTTATGAGTAGGCGGTCAATAAACTCAGCCCGGGCATTAATTAAATTCCCAACCGGTTGTTTAGAAAACTCGTTATGTAGCCATTTATAAAAATAGCTAGAACAATCGCGATAATCACTAAGTTGCTCAGCATCGCTGAGCAACTTTTTTACTTTGTTGGGTAATGCCACGTGGGCTGGCTCCTTGTAGAACCTTTATTTTGATAAGTACTTTTATCAAATGGTTCGGTTTTTATTAGTGTTCGATAATCCTGTCGATTGTATCATCTGATCGTAGCGTTAAAATTTCAACACCATTTTCAGTCACTAATAAAGTATGTTCCCACTGCGCAGACAAACTACGGTCGCGTGTAACTACTGTCCAATCATCTTTAAGAAGCTTACATTGGCGTTTACCCGCATTAACCATAGGTTCAATAGTTAAACACATACCTGCTTTTAAGGCTTCGCCAGTACCGGCTTTACCGTAATGCATTATTTGTGGTTCTTCATGAAATCCTGCGCCAATACCATGGCCGCAATACTCACGTACAATTGAGTAATTAAAGCTCTCTGCATATTTTTGAATTGCTTCACCAATATCACCTAAGCGCACACCTGGTTTTACCATTTTGATAGCAAGGTATAAGCTTTCTTGCGTTACTTCTGCAAGACGTTTACCTTGAATATTTGGTGTACCAACGTGGAACATTTTAGATGTGTCACCGTGGTAACCATCTTTAATGACCGTTACGTCAATATTTACGCTGTCGCCTTCTTTTAATGCTTTGTCATTTGGAATTCCGTGACAAATAACATGATTAACTGACGTACAAACTGATTTTGGAAAGCCATGATAATTTAATGGAGCAGGGATTGCTTGTTGCACATTAACAATATAATCATGACAAATTGTATTTAGCTCATCGGTGGTAACACCTGGCACTACATGAGGGCCGATCATTTCAAGTACATCGGCCGCTAAGCGCCCAGCTACGCGCATTTTCTCTATTTCTTCAGGGGTCTTGATAATAGCGCTCATTGAGGCTCCAAAGTTGAGTTTTTAACATTTTTCGCAGAACAAATTTTGCACGCGACGTTGAGTATTTAATTTTAATATGGTATAAAGCGCGCCGTCTTTTTACAAATAAATTCTTAAATGATTTTTTGTATTTAAGGCAAACACAATTTTATTTTAACACACACACGTATCGTCACATACACTTGGGTGCATTTGAAGTTTAATTACTTCGGTGTTGGTGCTATGGGATATGTGGAGGCCTAACCCTAAACAACTATAGAGGATCTATAAAATGGCAAACGTTTCAATGCGCGATATGCTTCAAGCTGGTGTTCACTTTGGTCACCAAGCACGTTACTGGAACCCTAAGATGAAGCCTTTCATCTTCGGCACACGTAACCGTGTACATATCATCAACCTTGAGCAAACTGTACCAATGTTCAACGACGCACTTAAGTTTTTATCAAGTGCTGCAGCAAACAAAGGTAAAGTTCTTTTCGTTGGTACTAAGCGCGCAGCAAGCGACGCAGTTAAATCAGCTGCTTTAGAAAGCGACCAGTTCTTCGTAAATCACCGTTGGTTAGGTGGTATGTTGACTAACTGGAAAACTGTACGTCAATCAATCAAGCGTCTTAAAGACCTTGAAGCACAAAGCCAAGACGGAACTTTCGAGAAATTAACTAAGAAAGAAACGTTAACGCTTAACCGCGAAATGGAAAAGCTTGAAAAGAGCCTTGGTGGTATCAAAAACATGGGCGGTCTTCCAGACGCGCTTTTCGTTATCGATGCTGACCACGAGCACATTGCTATCCGTGAAGCAAACAACCTAGGTATTCCAGTTGTTGCAATCGTAGATACTAACTCTAACCCAGACGGTGTTGATTACATCGTACCTGGTAACGATGATGCTATCCGTGCTGTAAGCCTTTACACTAGCGCTGTTGCAGCTGCTATTACTGAAGGTCGCGAGAATAACATCGTTGCTCAAGCTGAGAAAGACGATTTCGTTGAAGCTGAGTAATTAGCTGTCATCAAGTCTTCATCTTTTTAAGGTGAAGACTTGCTATTCTTGTCGAGCGGGTAACCCGCTTATCTAACCTGATTTCAGATTTGAGGATTTACTAATGGCTGTAACTACTGCCCTAGTTAAAGAATTACGCGAGCGCACAGGCGCTGGCATGATGGATTGTAAAAAAGCGTTAACTGAGACTGATGGCGACATCGAGTTAGCGATTGAAAACATGCGTAAAAGTGGCGCTGCTAAAGCTGCTAAAAAAGCAGGTAACATTGCTGCTGAAGGTACTATCATCATCAAGCAAAACGCGGGTGTTGCAGTACTAGTAGAAGTTAACTGTCAAACAGATTTCGTTGCAAAAGACGTAAGCTTCTTAGCATTTGCTAACAAAGTTGCTGACGCTGCAATTGCTGACACTATCTCTATCGAAGACTTACAAGCTAAGTTTGAAGAAGACCGTGTTGAGCTAGTGACTAAAATTGGCGAAAACATCAATGTACGTCGTTTACAGTACGTAACTGGTGAAAACCTAGTTGAGTACCGTCATGGCGATCGTATCGGTGTTGTTGTTGCGGGTGTTGCTGATGAAGAAACACTTAAGCACGTTGCAATGCACGTTGCTGCATCTAGCCCTGAATACTTAACACCTTCAGATGTACCAGCCGATGTTGTTGCTAAAGAAAAGCAAGTACAAATCGAAATCGCGATGAATGAAGGCAAGCCTGCTGAAATCGCTGAGAAGATGGTTGTTGGCCGCATGAAAAAATTCACTGGTGAGGTTTCTCTTACTGGTCAAGCTTTCATCATGGAGCCTAAGAAAACTGTTGGCGATATTCTTAAAGAGAAAAACGCAACAGTTACTAGCTTCGTACGTGTAGAAGTTGGTGAAGGTATCGAGAAGAAAGAAGAAGATTTTGCTGCTGAAGTTGCTGCTCAAATTGCTGCTGCTAAAGCTAAGTAAGATTACTATTTGTGAAGGATAATGAAATTAGATGCAATTAAAGTACTATTTGGTTTTGCTTCGCAGCTAGAAATTCTTTAAAATAACCGCGCTTTTATGTTTAACATAAGCGCGGTTATTTTTTATCCATAATTCAATAAAAGTTGGCCCCAATACTATGACTATCAATCGCAAACCTATTTTTAGACGTGTTCTTCTCAAATTAAGTGGTGAAGCTTTAATGGGAGACGAAGGCTTCGGCATCGATCCTAAAGTTTTAGACCGTATGGCACAAGAAATTAAAGAGCTAGTAGAGCTCGACGTAGAAGTGGGTTTAGTTATTGGTGGAGGTAACTTTTTACGCGGTGGATCACTTGCAGAAGCAGGTATGAATCGCGTAGTAGGCGATCACATGGGTATGCTTGCAACTGTTATGAACGGCCTTGCAATGCGTGATGCGCTACACCGTGCATTTGTAAATTGTCGTCTTATGTCGGCTATTCCGCTTAATGGTGTATGTGACGCTTATAACTGGGCTGAAGCAATTAGTTTATTGAAAACTGGTCGCGTAGTCATTTTTGCAGCGGGTACTGGTAACCCATTTTTTACTACCGATTCTGCAGCATGTTTACGCGGTATCGAAATTGAAGCGGATACAGTAATTAAAGCGACTAAGGTTGATGGCGTATACAGTGATGACCCTGTTAAAAACCCAGATGCGACGCTTTATACCCACTTAAGCTACAATGAAATCATTGAAAAAGAATTAAAAGTTATGGATTTAGCGGCATTTACTCTAGCCCGCGATCACAATATGCCATTGAGCGTATTTAACATGAATAAATCAGGCGCGCTAAAACGCGTAATTATGGGTGAAGAAGAAGGTACACTTATTTCTTCACAAGCCTCAGATGAAATAATCAAATAATTAGGATTAAACCGTGATTAACGATATTCAAAAAGACGCGCAAGCGCGCATGCAAAAAAGTGTAACTGCACTAGGTAGCCAATTATCTAAAATTCGTACTGGCCGTGCACATCCTGCAATCCTAGATGGCATTATGGTGTCGTACTACGGTGCACCAACGCCTTTAAACCAAGTTGCTAACGTAACAATTGAAGATTCTCGTACACTTGCTATTGGTGTATTTGATAAGTCTTTAGCGCAAGCTGTTGAAAAAGCAATTATGGCATCTGACTTAGGTTTAAACCCTATGTCGGCAGGTACTGTTATTCGCGTACCACTTCCTCCACTTACAGAAGAGCGTCGTAAAGACCTAATCAAAATTGTACGTGGCGAAGTTGAAGGCGGTCGTGTTGCTATTCGTAACATTCGTCGTGATGCTAATGGCGATGTAAAGGGTTTATTAAAAGATAAATACATATCTGAAGATGAAGCGCGTCAATCGGATGATGCGATTCAAAAGCTTACTGATAAGTTTATTAAAGAAATGGATACTTTATTAGCTGCTAAAGAAACAGAATTGATGGAAATCTAAACAGCTAATTTTATTAGTTTTGAAACGCCGTCTAGGGTATACTAGGCGGCGTTTTTTTATGGAATACTCGATATTTATGGTTCTAGATGCTGACACAATTTCACAGCAATGTTTACCCAAACATGTTGCTATCATCATGGATGGGAACGGACGTTGGGCGCAAGCTAGAAATAGACCTCGTGTGTATGGGCATAAAAAAGGCGTAGACGCAGTTCGTCAATCTGTTCAGTTTTGTACTAAATTAGGGATACAATCGTTAACCTTATTTGCTTTTAGTAGTGAAAACTGGCGCCGCCCTGAAGACGAAGTAAACACTTTAATGGAGCTTTTCTTATTTGTTTTAACAAAGGAAGTTAAAAAGCTTCATAAAAACAATGTAAAACTGACCATTATTGGAGACTTATCACGATTTTCTGAAGGATTACGTAGCAAGGTAGACGCTGCGCATAAGCTGACTGAAAATAACACCGGGTTGCGTTTAAATGTTGCAGCTAATTACGGTGGTCGTTGGGATGTTGCCAATGCGGCAAAACAACTTGCTTTGCAAGTTGCGCAGGGCACACTAAACGCAGAAGATATTACAGAAGAGCGCTTAGCACAGCATATGAGCATGGCAGATCAGGCAGAACCTGATTTACTTATTCGCACTGGTGGCGATGTTCGTATTAGTAATTTTTTACTATGGCAAGTTGCTTATGCAGAACTTTACTTTACCGAGACACTTTGGCCAGATTTTAATGAAGCAGCATTTGCTGAGGCCATTGCGTGTTACGTTGCCAGAGAGCGACGTTTTGGTTGTACGGGCGAACAAATAAAACAATTACTCGCTCAAACCTAAATAGAATAAGGGTCACATTTTGTTAAAACAACGAATTTTAACCTCTCTAGTGCTAGCTCCATTAGCATTGGCTTTGGTTTTTTATACACCGCTTACGTTATTTAGTTACTTTGCTGGTGCAATTGTATTATTAGGCGCATGGGAATGGTCTGCATTTATGGGCCTTTGCGACAAGCTTAAACGTGCTGCCTTTGTTGTGTTTATTGGCGCTTTACTTGCCTTGCTTAATTTACATTGGCCTATTGAATCATTATGGGAAAATGGCAAGCTAGTCGGTGATGCAAATTACGTATTTACGCTTTCGTTTGCTTGGTGGATTGTTGCTAGCTATTTAATTTGGCGCTACCCAGAAATGGCTAAAGCGTGGAATGAAGGCCTAGTTATGCGCGGCATTGCAGGATTATTAACGCTTGTGCCGTTATGGCTTGCACTAAATACACTACGTAGCGCGCAATATGCTGAATCAACTCATTTTGGTTCGGTGCTAATTTTAGTGGTACTCGGTATTGTATGGAGCGCAGATGTGGGTGCTTACTTTACGGGTAAAAGTTTTGGTAAACATAAGTTAATGCCTAAAGTAAGCCCTAATAAAACAATTGAAGGGTTAGCAGGCGGTGTAGTCGCTTCTATTATTTTTGTATTAGCATTTTGTCACTTTACCGATGTTGATTTAGTTGTATGGCCTGTGTACGCGATAATGACAGCATTTATTGCGTTGTTTTCTGCGGTAGGTGATTTACTGGAAAGCATGTTTAAACGTGAAGCTGGTTTAAAAGATAGCGGTCGATGTTTACCAGGACACGGCGGTATTTTAGATAGAATTGACAGCTTAACGGCTGCTGCTCCAATGTTTGTTATGTGCTATGCGTGGACTCTTAGTTTATGAGCCAAAAGCAATTGCTGGTTATTTTAGGCGCAACGGGCTCAATTGGTTTAAGTACACTTGATGTTGTGTCGCGCAATAAAGAGCTATTTGATGTTTTTGTTTTGGCTGCAGGACAAAATGCAAAGAAAATGGCGGAGTTGTGTATTGAACATGAACCGCTTTATGCGATTATGGCTAACCAGCAGGCCGCAGAGCAATTATCTGCGTATTTAGCTAATACTCAGTGCCAAACTCTTGTTATGCACGGTGAGCAAGCAATGAGTGACTTATGTGCTCATCCTGATGTTGACATTGTAATGTCGGCAATTGTAGGTGCAGCTGGTTTACTACCCACATTAAGTGCTGTTGAAGCGGGTAAAAAAGTACTACTAGCTAATAAAGAATCTTTAGTTATGTCAGGTCAGTTGTTTATTGATAAAGTTAAACAACATAAAGCCACTTTGCTGCCAATAGATAGCGAACATAATGCAATTTTTCAATGCCTACCGTCTTCGTTACAAAATGCCAAAGGCGATCAAAAACTACAGCAACATGGCGTAAGTAAAATTTTGCTTACCGGCTCTGGTGGCCCATTTTTAACGCGTGATATAAATACGTTAAAAGATGTAACCGTAAGTGAAGCCGTTGCACACCCTAACTGGTCGATGGGTCAAAAAATATCAGTAGATTCCGCAACTATGATGAACAAAGGTTTAGAGTTTATTGAAGCTAAGTGGTTATTCAATTGTGATGCGAGTGATATTGATGTGGTTATTCATCCACAAAGTATCATTCATTCAATGGTGCAGTACCACGATGGTTCTATTTTAGCGCAAATGGGTAACCCCGATATGCGCACGCCAATTGCCCATGCACTTGCGTATCCTGAGCGAATTAATGCGGGTGTTAAACCGTTAAACTTCTCTGAAATTTGTGATTTTTCGTTTACTAAACCTGATTTTTCTCGTTATCCAAATTTACAATTAGCGATTGATGCGTGTAGTGCAGGGCAGGGCGCGACAACAACGGTTAATGCAGCAAATGAAATAGCTGTGGGCGCATTCTTAAACGGTAAAATTGGTTTTACCGATATATACAAAATAAATGCACAGACGCTAGAAGCTGCAACTTACACCAATGTGCAAAGCCTAGATGAAATTTTAGAGTGTGATAAATTAGCGCGTATTAGCGCTTCAGAATTTATAACAAAAGTGGCGCATTAATATGTTTGATTTTTTTTGGAATCTTGGCTCATTTATTTTAGCGCTTGGTATTTTAGTGGCCATACATGAATATGGCCATTTTTGGGTTGCACGAAAAATGGGCGTTAAAGTGCTGCGTTTTTCAATTGGTTTTGGTAAGCCACTGTTAAAATGGCATGACAAATATAATACCGAATACGTGATTGCCGCTATTCCATTAGGCGGATATGTAAAAATGCTTGATGAGCGAGTTGATGACGTACCAGCAAATCAACGCCACTTGTCGTTTAACTCTAAATCTGTACAAGCGCGTATTGCTATTGTTGCTGCGGGACCAATGGCTAACTTTTTGTTTGCCATTTTTGCTCTTGCGGTGATGTATATGGTAGGTGTGCAATCGGTTAAGCCAGTTGTTGGCAGCATAACCGAAGGCAGTCGCGCAGAGCAGGCGGGCATTATGCCTTCTCAACATATTATAAAAATTGGTGATGATGACATAACGACATGGCAAGATGCCACATTTGCGCTTATGTCTAACTTAGGCGAAGAAAGCGTTGAAGTTATTGTTCGTGATAAAAACCTTCAACCACGCGTTAAAACGCTTAATTTAGAGGGTTGGAAGCTTGACCAGCGAGACGTACCACCACTGAGTTCGTTAGGTATTGTGCCATTTAGACCTCAAGCAACTTTAACAATTGCCGCCGTAACTAAAGACTCAGCCGCAGAACACGCTAATTTACAAGTTAACGACACAATTTTGGCTGTAAACGGTGAAACAATAAGCAATTGGCAGCAATTAGTTAATCTTATTACGCAATCAGCTAACAAATCTTTACAATTTAGTGTAAAAAGACAAGATACTATACAAGCCATTACAGTTACCCCTAAAGGGCGCATTGATAATAACGGTATTGAGCAAGGCTTTTTAGGTGTTGCTCCTGTTGTACAGCAATGGCCTGATGGCTATGTAGAGACAAGGCATTACGGCCCGCTCGATAGTATTGTGCGAGGCACAAAAGAAACTTGGCGCTTAATTACACTCAGTTTTGACATGATTGGTAATTTAATTACAGGCCAGGTTTCGGTTAAAAATTTAAGTGGTCCTGTGGGCATTGCAGTAGGCGCTGGAACTAGCGTAAGCTATGGGTTAGTGGCCTTTTTAAGCTTTTTAGCCTTAATAAGCGTTAACTTGGGTGTATTTAATTTATTACCCTTACCAGTGCTTGATGGCGGACACTTAATGTATTACATAATTGAACTTTTTCGTAAAAAGCCGGTCTCTGAAAAGACACAAGAGTTTGGTTTTAAAGTGGGTGCCTTGTTGCTCATTTTTCTAACATGTTTCGCTTTGTTCAATGATGTATCGCGTTTGTAGTTACAGCGTGGCAAATTACTAATTAGAACACGATTGTAAAGCACCACTAGTAAGGTGTTATGCGGTAATACAGTTGTAAAGGATAAAGATAATAAAATGGCTATAAAAAAACATTTGGCAATAACAAGTTTATTGGGTGCAAGTTTTGCAGCCCTAGGCCAAAACTCCTTTATTGTTGAAGACCTGAAAGTTGAAGGTTTGCAGCGCGTAGCACTTGGTGCAGCGCTAACACATATTCCTATTAACGTAGGCGATAATGTTGATGACTATACGATTTCAAAAACAATAAAGTCACTTTATCGTTCTGGGCACTTTGATAACATAAAAGCACTTCGTGATGGCAACAACGTTATTTTTAAAGTAACGGAACGTCCTACCATCAGCTTTATTGAGTTTGAAGGCAATAAAGACATTAAAGACGAGCAGCTTAATGAGTCTCTTGATCAGCAAGATATTCGCCAAGGTGAACCACTTGATAAAACCGTTATCGATAGTATCGAAAAAGGCTTAGTTGAGTTTTTCCACAGTATTGGTAAATACAACGCTAAAGTAGATATCAGTATTACTAAGCTGCCACGTAACCGCGTTAAACTTAAGTTAGAGTTTGATGAAGGTGATGCTGCTTCTATCCGCCAAATTAACTTAGTGGGTAATGAACTTTTTTCTAATGAAGAGCTTCTTAAACTTGCTGAATCGCAGCAAGATTTACCTTGGTGGCAGTTTATGGGTAGCGACCGTTACCAAAAGCAAACCATTGAAGGCGATTTAGAAAAAATTCGTAGTTATTATTTAGACCGTGGTTACCTGCGTTTTAATATCGACTCAACGCAAGTTTCAGTGAGCCCTGAACGTGAATCGGTTTACGTTACAGCTAACTTAACTGAAGGCGTAAAATATAAAGTTAAAGGTTTTGACTTTATTGGTGACTTGCTTGGCCGTGAAGACTTAATTAAAAGTGTTATCCCACTTAGAGCGGGTGAGCTTTATAACGGTTCTGTAGTTACTTCATCTGAAGAATTTATTAAAAGCTACCTAGCCCGTTTTGGTTACGCTAATGCTGAAGTGCGTACAATTCCAGAAATTGACGACGAAAAGCAAGAAGTACAATTAACACTATCGGTTAATCCAGGTAAGCGTGTATACGTTCGTCGTATTATTGTTGGTGGTAACCAAAATACGGCAGATGAAGTACTTCGTCGTGAAATGACACAACTTGAAGGCGCATGGTTATCTAATCAAAACCTTGAGCGTTCAAAACTGCAAATTCAACGTCTACCTTACATGGAAACTGTTGATTTTAACGTAGTGCCTGTACCCGGTGTGGATGACCAAGTAGATGTAGACTTTACTGTAAAAGAGCAATCTGCAGGTAGCTTTAATGCTGGTCTTGCTTATGGTTCTTACTTAGGTCTGCAGTTTAATATTGGTGTAACAGAATCTAACTTTTTAGGCACAGGTAACCAAATTGGTTTAAACCTTAATACGTCTACAGGTTCTGAAAGCTTAAGCTTATCGTACACAGACCCATACTTTACGCCAGATGGTGTATCGCAAGGCAGTAGCATCTTTTACAGAAACTACGATGCAAGTAAATTTAGCCTTGTCGAATATAAATCGAAAAGTTATGGTTTAGGCACAAATATTGGTTTTCCAATTGATGCTGTAAATCGTGTTAACTTTGGCGCCCGTTGGATTAAAGAAGAGCTTTCGGATATTGCAGAGTACGAGCAAACGCGTGTACTTCGTGAAACATTCTTAGATCCAGATAACCCAGATGCAGGCTTTGACTTTACTAAGTATGAGCTGAGTGTTGGCTGGTCGCGTATCACCGTTAACCGTGGTTTATTCCCAACAGCGGGTTCGCGTCAAACTCTAAACTTAACAGCAACAACGCCTAACTCAGATCTTCAGTACTTTAAACTGAACTACGATTCGCGTTTTTACTGGCCTATATCAAATGACCACCGTTGGGTATTCTCAACGCGTGCAGCACTTGGTTATGGTAATGGTTATGGTTCTACAAACGGGTATGAGCAAACACTTCCATTCCAAGAGTACTTCCGTATAACGGAAATGGAACTACGTGGCTTTGACCGTAATACAATATTACCACGTGCTGTGTCGCGTATACCGCAGTCTATTCCGGGTACGCCAGGTGCAGACGGTACTACAACCGGTAGCATTGGTGGTGCATCAGAATTTGATATTCTAGTGCCACAAGGTCGTATTGGTGGTAATGCCAAAGCAGTGGCAGGTATGGAGCTAATTGTTCCTACGCCGTTCTTAGATGAAGAAAATACCAGTTCTGTACGTACTAGCTTCTTTGTTGATGCTGCAAACGTATGGGATACTGAGTTTAACGTAGACCGCTATCAAAACTTAGGCGTTGATGAACGTGCTAAATTAGATGACTATTCAGACCCAATGCGTTTTAGGGTTTCAACCGGTCTTTCATTACAATGGATCTCTCCAATGGGTCCAATGCTGATCAGTTTTGCGTATCCATTGCAAAAAGAAGAAGATGACGATACGAAAACCATCAGCTTTAACATTAGTAACACTTTCTAAAGGAGTTTTTTGTGAAAAAATTATTTAAATCAACAGCTGTAGCAGTTTTAGCAACGTTAATGATGGGTACTTCTGTGAATGCATTTGCACACAAAGTAGGTATTGTTGATATGCAGGAAATCTACAAGCAAATTCCTCAAATGGCTAAAATTGAACAGTCTTTACAAACTGAGTTTGCTGAACGTCGTCAAGAGCTTGAAAAGTTACAAGGCGATATTCGTTTTGAAGCTGAAAAATTTAAACGTGAAAGTACAACGATGAGCCAAGCTCAAAAAGATACTCTGCGTGAAAAAATTCAAGGCATGCAAAAAAATCTTGCTGAACAAGGTCGCCCTTTAGAGCAAGAAATTAAAGCGCGTCAAAACCAAGAGCTTGCTAAAGTTCAAGGTGTAATCATCAAAACAATTGAAGAGATTGCTAAAGACGGCGACTTCGACGAAGTTAAAGTAAAAGACACTACTATTTACTTTAACCCTAAAGAAGTGACTGATCTTTCATCTAAAGTTGTAGCCGCTGTTAGTAAGAAATAATCACTCTATGCAAAATTATACGCTTTCGCAAATTGCGGAACTTCTAGGCGCCGAACTTCAGGGTGATGGCGCTTTAGAAATAAAAAAAATAGCGACACTTGCAAATGCCCATTCTGGGCATATTGCATTTTTAGCGAACTCAAAATATCGATCGCAACTTGAGACTACTCAAGCTAGTGCTGTAATAGTAAGCCAAGCCGATGCAGAGTACTTTAGTGGTAGCAAAATTATTGTTGCTAATCCGTATGTAAGTTACGCAAAATTAGCGCAATTTATGGATACAACACCACGCTCAGCCTCGACGGGTATTCATCCAAGTGCAACTGTTCATTCAACAGCGATTGTTAGTGATAGCGCCGCTATTGGTGCTAACGCAGTCATTGAAGCTCATGCAGTGATAGGTGACAACGCGCAAATTGGTCCGAACAGTTTTATCGGGGAACGTGTTAAAATAGGTTCTGGCACTAAGCTTTGGCCTAGTGTGACTATTTATCACGATGTTGAAATTGGTTCAGATTGTTTGTTTCAAGCAAATAGTGTTGTAGGTAGTGATGGGTTTGGTTATGCAAATGAGCGCGGGCAGTGGGTTAAGATACCTCAACTTGGTTCAGTGATCATAGGCAACAAAGTTGAAATTGGTGCAAGTACGACAATTGATCGTGGTGCACTGGACAATACCATCATTCATAGCAATGTTATTATCGATAATCAGTGTCAAATAGCGCACAACGTTGAAGTTAATTCAGGCACCGCAATAGCGGGCTGCACTGTACTTGCAGGAAGCGTTACCATTGGCAAGAACTGTCAAATTGGTGGCATGGTTGCAATTAATGGTCACATGTCTGTATGTGATGGTGTTATAATTACCGGCATGAGTATGGTGACAAAATCAATCACCGAACCAGGTATTTACTCATCTGGTATGCCCCATACAACAAACAAAGAATGGCGTAAATCAATAGCTCACTTGCGTAACCTTTCAGACATGAAATCTCGTCTTAAAGCGCTTGAAGCATTGGCTAAGTCATAACGTTGAACACTAATAAGGATGCTATTTTGGCAAACGAATTAAATAGCCTTGATATTCAAGAAATTTTAAGTTTATTACCGCACCGTTACCCGATGCTATTAATTGATCGTGTTATTGATTTTACACCTGGCAAGTCTTTACATGCTATTAAAAATGTTTCTATAAATGAACCAATTTTTACTGGGCACTTTCCAAATCAGCCAATTTTTCCTGGTGTGCTAATATTAGAATCAATGGCGCAAGCAACGGGTTTATTAGGTTTTAAAACAGTAGAAAACCGTAGCGAAAACGAATTGTATTTGTTTGCTGCTGTTGATAACGCACGTTTTAAACAACCTGTAATTCCTGGTGATACAATGCATCTTCATGTTGAGTTTTTAAAAGAACGTCGCAACATTTGGAAGTTTGCTGCAGAAGCTAGAGTCGACGGCAAAATAGTGTGTAGTGCCGAAATTATGTGTGCGAGAAGAGAGTTTTAATAGTGATCCATTCTACAGCAATAATCGAACCTGGCGCTAAACTAGGCAACAATGTCTCAGTTGGTCCGTATAGTTATATTGGCAATGATGTTGTTATCGGTGATAACTGTATTATTGAGTCTCACGTTGTTGTTAAAGGGCCGTCAACTATTGGCTCTGGCAATCATATTTTTCAGTTCGCGTCTGTGGGCGAAGCCTGCCAAGACAAAAAATACAACAACGAGCCAACCACTTTAATCATGGGTGATAACAACGTTATCCGTGAATGTGCCACTATTCACCGTGGTACGATTCAAGACCAAGGTGTTACTAAAATTGGTAGTAATAATTTGTTTATGGCTTATACACACGTTGCACATGACGCGGTAATTGGCGATAACGTAATTTTTGCTAACAACGCAAGTGTGGCCGGCCATGTACATGTAGGCGATTGGGTTATCCTTGGTGGTAATTCGGGTGTTCATCAGTTTTGTAAAATTGGTGCACATGCCTTTATTGGTATGTATTCAGGTGTTAACAAAGATGTACCACCATTTGTTACTACCATTGGTATGCCAGCAGGTCCTGCAGCTATCAATAAAGAAGGCATGAAGCGTCGTGGTTTCGAAAGTGATGAAATTATGGCTGTACGCCGTGCATACAAAGCATTTTATCGTAAAAGCTTAGGTGCTGAAGAAGCTATTGAGTCGCTTAGTGAAGATGCCGCAAAGTATCCTGCTGTGAAATTGATGGTCGACTTTGTTAAAAACTCAGAGCGCGGCATCGTAAGATAATTCGCGGGTTTGCTTTAAGCATTAAAAAAACCACCCTAGATGATAAATCGAAGGTGGTTTTTTATTGCCCTGCTTTAAGCTAATTCAGTTAATACTCAGGGTAATTGAGTTAGTATGCGGGTAATTTATATAATAAAAGCCGTTCTATGCGTTTACCTAAGTTAGTAGTCACTCTTTTTATTACTTCAGTTTTAGCCGCTTGTAGTAGCCAACCTATTGTTAAATCATCTGCTGGAGAAATCACTCAAGTTGGAAAAGCATCTTTTTATGCTGATAAATACCACGGAAGAACAACCGCCAACGGAGAGCGCTTTAGCCAACAAGCTGCCACGGCAGCCCATTTAGAATTCGATTTTGGTACTACGGTGGTTGTTACCAATCTAGCTAATAACAAATCAGTCACGGTAAGAATCAACGATAGAGGCCCGTATGTGCGAGGTCGTATTATTGATTTATCAAAAAGTATGTTTAAAAAAATAGCCGACCCTAAGGTCGGCGTTATTGATGTATCAGTAAAGGTTTTAAAACCGGGTAGTTAGCGCAACATAACCAGGATAAGCCCCACTGAGCTCTTTATGAGAGCCTTGTGCGACTATTTGACCGTCTTCCAACCATACAACATTATCCATTTGAGCAAGTAGGGCGGGATCGTGCGTAATTGTTAGTACACTCGCGTTGTTCATAACATGCATAATTGCTTGCATTACACCTTGCTTAGATTGATTATCAAGGCCTTCTGTTGGTTCATCAAGGACTAAAATAGCCGGGTTTTTAAGTAACGCTTGCGCAATGGCTATACGCCTAGATTGGCCTTGCGATACGTTACGCCCGCCAGTACCTAATCGTGTTTTTAAACCTTCTTTTAGCTCATTAAACCATGGGCTTAATTGCGCTAATGAGAGCGCTTCAATCATTTGCTCTTTAGTTGCATTTGGCGCTGCATAACGTAAGTTTTCACTTAACGTGCCATCAAAAATATGGTGCTGCTGAGCGAGTATATTTATAACGTTTGCGCGTATATCGCTATTTAATGAATGTAAGTTAACAACACTATTTTGATTATTTAGAGTAATGCTACCTTTTTGCAAGGACCATAAACCAGTCAGTAAATTTACAAGCGTGGTTTTGCCGCTGCCGCTTCTGCCAACAATCGCTACTTTTTGCTGAGGCATTAGCTCAAAGCTAACATCAGTTAGTGCTGTTTGTTCACCATATTGATAGCTAATATTGTTAAGTGCCAATGTATTATTTTGCGCGCTAAAGCTTTCATTTGTCTCTATAATTGTATTTTTATCTTGCGAGTTAGCTGCTTTATCTTCAAGTGTAAATAACCGCTCTGCTGCTTTTAATACGTTAGGTAGCTCAATAAACGCATTAGGCAGTAGCAATACACTCTCAAAGCTTGCCAGTACAAAAAGGCTTAGCATGGCAAGTTCTACATTTACCATAGTATTGGCGTAAACCAACGGGACTATGGTTACTATGCTAGCAAGCATGGCTAATTGAACAACCAACAAGCTTAACCCATCTGAGTTTGCCAGGGCTTTGTGGCGAATAAATAATTGCTGATTGTATTGCTCGCTTAATACATCGCACTTATTAAGCTGCTGCGAACGAGCTTGATAAATACTCAACTCTCTTAGCCCTGTAAGTGTATCTGAAAGTTCAGAGCGAAGTTGCGCACTAAGCTGCGTTTCTTTATGGCTGTTTTTAGTGAGCTTTGCACTGAGTAAAGCAGGTATTACAACACCAATAAGTACAATGCCTGTAAAGCAAATAAGGGCGACGTTGCCATTATAGGCCGACATAAACAGCATGATGATTGGCACACTTAAAAGAGCGACCAGCATAGGCAGTAAAACGTTTAAATAAAACTTGTCGAGTGCGTCTACATCGTTTTGTAATCGGTTAACTAAATCAGCGCTGCGGCTCATTGCTAAATCAACATTGTTAAGCTTACTTAACGTTGCAAATACATTCGTGCGTATTTCACTTAGTAATAAAAACGTGGCGTTATGAGTAACCAAACGCTCGCCATAGCGCGACGCGGTTCGTACAATTGCTAAAAATCGAATCGTTCCTGCTGGAGTAAAGTAGTTCATTTGCACGCCGGCAATACCTGCAGCGGCCATTGATGCTAAAAACCAGCCAGATATAGCCAGTAAACCCACATTGGCTAATACCGTAATCGTCGCTAAAAATGTGCCTAGTAGCATTGCTTTGTAATGAGGAGCGCAAAGCTTTAATAAACGAATAAAGTTAGTCATGCATTACTCCTTGCTCAGCTGTTTTGAGTAAATTTGAAAATACACCATTTTGCGCTGCAAGTTCTTCAAAGTGTCCTTGCTCAGCTATTTTTCCATCGTGCATAACAATTATATTACTGGCGTGTTTAACGGTATTGAGTCTATGAGCAATGACTAACACTAAGTTGTTTTTAGCGTATTCATTAATGGCATTTTGAATCAGTTGCTCTGTTTGGCTATCAAGGTGCGCTGTAGGCTCATCAAGCACTAAGACTGGCGCTTGTTTTATAAATGCACGTGCCAGTGCGATGCGTTGCTTTTGGCCACCAGAAAGCCCTTCACCTTGCTCACCTATTAATGTTTTAAAACCATCGGGTAGGGTATTTATAAATTCAAGCACACCCGCTTGCTTTGCTGCATGTTCAAGCTCTTGTTGAGTGGCATTTGGTTTGGCCAATTTAATGTTGGCAGCAATGGTGTCGTAAAACAGCGTTGCTTTTTGCGGTATCCATGCAATATTATTTTGCATGAAAACAATATCGGTTGTGCTTAAATTCTGCTCATTAATAGATAGGTGATTAATCACCTCAGGGTGAAACCCTAATAGGCAATCAAACAGGGTACTTTTACCTGAGCCACTACTGCCCACTACCGCAATTAAGCCTTTATTTGGCAATGTTAAATTTATATTTTTAATCCCTTCGTTACTATCTGGGTATATAAAATTAAGGTCGATAATACTTATTGAGTTAATTGAGTTAATTGAGTTTAAAGTTAAATTATTTTCAGGCGTGCTTGTAGTCACTAACGCATTTTCGTCACTTGGCAGTGGAGCGTTTAAAATAGCAACCATATCGGCGGCGGCACTAATACCTTGTAAGCGTGCATGGTAATGGCTACCCAATTGGCGCAGTGGTAAATAAAATTCAGGCGCTAAAAGCAGCACAACAAAGCCTGTTGCAAAATCAAGAGTACCAAAAAACAGTCTAAAACCAATAATTACTGCGACTAATGCCACGCTAATAGTGGCTAAAAACTCAAGTGCAAACGATGATAAAAATGCGATTTTTAAAACATCGAGTGTAGCGTGTCTAAAATCATCTGAAATTTTAGCTATTTGTTTGAGCTCGGTACGTGTTGCATTAAATAGCTTGAGTTGGGTTAAACCTTGTACGCGGTCAAAAAAGTAATTGCCTAGTACAGCAAGCTGTTTCCAACGCTTTTGATTTAGTGCCTCAGCTTTAGATCCTACTAAAATCATGAAAAAAGGAATGAGCGGGGCAGTTAATAAAAATATTAGCCCAGCTTTGTAATCTGTCGGAAAAATAACAACCAAGATTGCCAGCGGAATAAGCGCGCTGTAAGCAGCACCAGGTAGGTATTTAGCATAATAGTCGTGAAGAGCTTCTACACCATTATGTAAGGTATTGAGTGTAGCGCCTTGGCCGTGTTGTTCTATATAGCTTGGCCCAAGTAAGCTGAGCTTATTTAGAAGTGTTTGGCGCATTGCCGATTTTATTTTAAGTGCAGCATATGCACTCAAGCGTTCGCTTAATGCTAAAAATATTGCACGCAGTAAAGTAATAGCTGCTAAGGGCCACAGTAAGTGTGTAACGCCGCTTAAGCTGCTGCCTTCAAACATTACATTATGAATAGCTTGAGCCAGTAAATAAGCACCTGCAATCATCAGTAATGCGTTAAAAGTACCCAGTGCAATGCTTAACTTTAACCACACTGCAGCGGGTTTACTTTGTAACTTTAAAAAAGCGCGCAGTGACTGCTGCTGCGCGCGATCTGGTCGAGGGTTAGTCGTCATCTTTAGTCGAGTTAGCCTCGTTTAATAAATCATGCATAGGTTGTTCATCATCAGCAATGCTGTTTTTATTTTGATGAAACTCGTACCACATTACATTTATCACACCTAAGGTACAGGCCAAAAGTACACCTAAAATCCAAGCGAAATACCACATAGTTTAGTCTCCTTAATAGCTACCGTGAGTGTTATTTTCAATTTCTTCAACTGTCACTCTGCGCCACATTTTTACGTAACACCAGGTGGTGTAGGTTAAAATAAGTGGTACAAAAATAGATACTGCAACAAACATTACATTTAGCGTTCTATGGCTCGATACCGCATCCCAAATTGTTAAGCTAATATTAGGATTATTGCTTGATGGCATAATAAATGGGAACAGTGAAACACCTGCCGTCATAATTACGCCTACTAACATTAAGCTTGTTGAAATAAGCCCAAGTGCTGGCTTATTCAATTTAGAAAATATAAGAGCACTTAATGCCATTGCAAACGCTAATATAGGGAAGGTCATTGTCCACGGGCGATCGCTGTAATTACTTAACCAAGCACCTTGCGCTGTTGTTACTACTTTAGCTAAAGGATCTGCGTGGCTTTGCGTATCGGGCATAGATACAATTTGGTAACCCGTTAAATTAGCAACCCAAAAACCAGCAGCTGCAAATAATACAATAAATGCAATTAGAGAGTAGCGACCATATTGACCCGAACGCTCTGCTACTGCACTTGCTGTACGAAGTTGTAACCACATACCAGCATGAGCAACTAACATGGTAATACTAATCAAACCAGCAAGTAATCCAAATGGGTTAAGCAAGCCAAAAAATGAGCCTTGGTAGCTAACACGCATTAGGTTATCAATATTAAACGGTACGCCTAAAAATAAGTTACCAAATGCAACACCAAAAACTAATGCCGGAATTGCGCTGCCTGCAAGCAAGCCCCAATCCCAATTGTTGCGCCAGCGTTTTGAATCTACTTTACTGCGGTAATCAAACCCAAGTGGTCTAAAAAACAAGGCAAAGAGTACTAGCATCATGGCAAAGTAAAAGCCCGAAAATGCAGCGGCATAAACCATAGGCCACGCTGCAAACAACGCACCGCCTGCGGTTATAAACCATACTTGGTTACCGTCCCAATGCGGGCCAATTGTGTTTATTACTGTGCGGCGCTCTGAATCTGTTTTACCAACTAGGCGAAGCAACATAGCAACGCCCATATCCATGCCATCGGTAATAGCAAAGCCAATAAGCAGCACACCAATGATCAACCACCAAAGCATTTTTAATGTTTCATAATCAAAAATCATGATTGCTCTCCTTCAGTTTGCTCAGCTTTGTTTGGTAACTCAAAATGATATTTACCTGTATGCAGCGAGCTCGGCCCTTGCTTAACAAAACGGATCATCAGCCAGCCTTCAACAATGGCTAAACCAGTGTAGAAAACAATAAATCCAGTTAAGCTAATTAGAATGTCGTTTATTGTTAGTGACGACGTGGCTAAAAAGGTCGGCAGTATTTCAGATATAGCCCAAGGTTGGCGACCATATTCAGCAACTATCCAGCCAAATTCAATAGCTATCCAAGGTAGTGGAATGCTCAATACAGCAGCCCATAACAACCAGCGCTTTTGCTCAATCACGCGGTGTGCGTTGTAGTAAAATGCCAATATAAATACACCAAGCATCGCTACACCACAGGCAACCATAATCCTAAATGACCAAAACATAGGGCCTACTTTAGGGAAAGAGTCTTTAACGGCTTTTTGAATTTGATCTTCGGTAGCATCTACAACATCAGGTGTGTAGCGCTTAAGTAGCAAGCCATAACCTAAATCATCTTTTAGGGTATTAAATGTCGCTATATTTTCAGGCGTGTCTTCACCGTTTCTAAGTTTTGTAAGGTATTTATAAGCAATCATACCGTTACGAATACGTACTTCGTGTTGCTTTTCTAGGTCGTTAATACCGGTTACTTGCTCATCGAGCGAGCGAGTTGCAATTAATCCAAGTGCATAAGGTATTTTAACCGCAGCATGTGTTACTTGCTCTTCTGAATCAGGGAAACCAAATGCGGTAAACGCAGCAGGGGCTTCTTCTGTATGCCATTCTGCTTCAATTGTGGCTAGTTTTACTTTTTGAACTTCGCCTACTTCGTAGCCCGATTCGTCGCCGAGTAAAATTACACATAAAATTGACGCTAAACCAAAACCAGAAGCGACCGAAAACGAACGCTTAGCAAATGCAAGGTCGCGGCCTTTTAATATGTACCAACTACTTATACCCAATACAAACATTGATGCAGCTACATAACCTGCCGATACAGTATGAATAAACTTAACTTGCGCTACAGGGTTAAAAACAAGCTCTGCAAAGCTGGTCATTTCCATGCGCATAGTTTGATAGTTAAACTCAGCACCTACCGGGTTTTGCATCCAGCCGTTGGCTATTAAAATCCACAGCGCCGACATGTTGGTACCAATGGCCATTAAAAAGGTTGCACCTAAATGCTGGCGTTTAGAGAGTCTGTCCCACCCTAAAAAGAACATGCCAACAAAGGTCGATTCTAAAAAGAATGCCATTAAACCTTCAATAGCAAGGGGAGCCCCAAAAACATCACCTACGTAATGCGAGTAATAAGACCAGTTAGTACCAAACTCAAACTCCATGGTAAGGCCTGTGGCCACACCAATTGCAAAGTTAATACCAAACAATTTTCCCCAAAACTTAGTCATATCACGATAAATTTCGCGACCGGTCATTACATAAACCGATTCCATAATAACTAAAATCCAGGTCATACCTATTGTTAACGGTACGAATAAGAAATGAAAGAGAGCGGTAACAGCAAACTGTAATCGCGATAGATCCACAAAGGTTTCATCTATCATTATTGGCTCCTTGAGAGTGACGGATTAACAGGGCAACATTTAATTGGCAAAGTTAAGCTTTAATGAACTTTCAGTAATTACTGAAAGTTTGTAATAGTATTTACTTTTGTGCAATTTTTGTCAACATACATATTAGTAAAACTTAATATATTTCCTATGCTACATCAGTATTAAAAACAAACAACATAAAGCCTTAACTTAGGTGATAAAAAACCAGTTATTTAAAGCGTTTAACCAAACAGTAAAACACGGTAAACTAATCCTCATGAACGCCTGGTTTACTTGTGAAATAAAATCAAATGAATAAAGATAAAAAACAACTACGAATTGGTATTGTGGCAGGTGAACTGTCGGGCGATATTTTAGGCGAAGGCTTAATTAAAGCCCTTAAAAAGCACTTCCCGGATGCTATTTTTGAAGGGATAGCAGGGCCTAAAATGCAAGCGCAAGGCTGTAAAACACTTTACGACATGGATGAGCTTTCGGTAATGGGGCTTGTTGAGGTACTTGGGCGTTTACCGCGGTTGCTTAAAATACGTAAACAACTCGTGCAGCATTTTGTAGATAATCCACCTGATGTATTTATAGGTATAGACGCACCCGATTTTAACTTACGCGTTGAAAAGCCACTTAAAGATGCGGGCATTAAAACAGTACAATATGTAAGTCCGTCTGTTTGGGCGTGGCGCGAAAAGCGTATACATACAATAAGTGCAGCGACTAACTTAGTGTTGGCGTTATTACCATTTGAGAAAGAATTTTACGATAAACACCAAGTGCCATGTACATTTGTAGGGCATACTTTGGCTGACGATATAGCGCTTGAGCACGACGATAGTAAAGCGCGTGCAGAACTCGGCTTAAGCCTTGATGACAAAGTACTGGCGTTACTACCAGGTAGTAGAGGCTCTGAAGTTGGCTTACTAAGCGAAACTTATATTAAAACAGCTGCAGAGTTGCAAGCTAAAAACCCCAATCTTAAAATTGTGGTGCCATTGGTTAACGAAAAACGCAAAGCGCAGTTTACTGATATATTAAACGCTACCGCGCCAAACCTTAATGTGAGCCTGCTAGATGGGCAATCAAAATTAGCGATGCAAGCCGCCGATGCTATTTTATTAGCGTCGGGCACAGCCACACTTGAAGGTATGCTTTATAAAAAGCCAATGGTAGTGGGTTATAAAATAAAGCCGTTGAGCTATTGGATTTTTAAAACCTTATTTACGTTTAATATAAAGTACTTTTCGCTGCCTAATTTATTAGCAGACGAAGAGTTAGTCCCTGAGTTTTTACAAAGCGAGTGTAACGTGGCTAATTTAACTAATGCGCTTACCCCAATGCTTAATACCGATAACATTGAGCTAAAAGCACGCTTTTTAGCTATTCACGAAAAAATTAGATTAAATGCCAGCGAACAAGCAGCAAATGCTGTGGCGGAGTTAATAAATGCAAATTGATAGACCCAACGTAGCCTTAATTGCCGGTGTAGATGAAGTCGGTCGCGGCCCACTTGTTGGCGACGTAGTTACTGCCGCCGTTATTTTAGACCCTTCAAAACCAATTGCTGGCTTAGCGGATTCTAAAAAATTAACAGATAAAAAACGCCAAGCGCTTGCGATTGAAATAAAAGAAAAAGCATTGTGTTACGCGTATGGTCGCTGCAATCCAACAGAGATTGATGAACTAAATATTCTGCACGCTACTATGCTTGCCATGACCCGCGCAGTAGAAGCGTTAAGCACACAACCAGAATTTGTATTTATAGATGGTAACCGCTTACCTAAACTAACAATGCCCGCGCAAGCCGTTGTTAAAGGTGATAGCTTAGTAGCTGAAATTTCAGCAGCGTCTATTTTAGCTAAAGTAGCACGCGATGACGAAATGATTGAGCTTGATAAACGCCACCCTGAATATGGCTTTGCAGGGCACAAAGGGTATCCAACAAAAGCACATTTTGCAGCGCTTGAGCAGTACGGCGCGATTGATGAGCATCGTAAAAGCTTTAAACCTGTGCAGCGTGTATTGGCGCAAGCCAATGGTGAGGGTTAAGCATGGCTGCTCCTGATTTTGTTCATTTAAGAGTTCATTCAGATTTTTCGATGGTTGACGGCCTTGCTAAAACAAAGCCAATAGTTGCTAAAGCACAAGAGCTGCAAATGCCCGCTATTGCGATTACCGATCAAATGAACTTTTGTGGCTTAGTGCGTTTTTACGGCGCAACACATAACGCCGGTATTAAGCCTATTGTGGGTGCTGACTTTTGGGTTCGTAGCCCAGAATTTCCTGACGAGCCAAGCCGCTTAACCATATTAGCCAAAGACAACGACGGCTATAAAAATATTACCTTATTAATATCTAAAGCGTATCAACGTGGGCATGTGTTTCATCGCCCAGTGATTGACCGAGAATGGCTGGTGGAGCATAAAACGGGCTTAATTATTCTCTCGGGCGCTAAAGATGGTGACTTAGGTAAAGCGTTACTAAAAAATAATCCAAGTGTTATTGAATCGGTAGTTAGCTTTTATAAGCAGCATTTCAGCGATAACTACTACCTTGAACTTGTGCGCACTAACCGACCGCTTGAAGAAGACTACTTACACATGGCGGTAGAGCTTGCTACCAAAGAGCAGTTACCTGTTGTAGCGACCAACGAAGTAGTGTTTTTAAAGCCTGAAAATTTTGAAGCGCACGAAATTCGCGTTGCTATTTTTGATGGCTACACGCTTGACGATAAACGCAGACCTAAACGGTTCTCTGAAGAACAATACCTAAAAACATCAGAGCAAATGGCTGAGCTGTTTAGCGACATTCCAGAAGCCCTACAAAACACAGTAGAAATAGCTAAACGTTGTAATGTAACGGTTCAGCTAGGGACTTACTTTTTACCTGATTACCCAACTGGCTCACTCAAGATTGATGAGTTTTTAGTTAAAGTGTCAGAAGATGGTCTTGAAGAGCGACTGCAGTTTTTATTCCCCGACGAAGAAGAGCGAAAAGTAAAACGTGTTGAATACGATGAGCGACTTGATATAGAGCTTGGCGTAATTAACCAAATGGGATTCCCAGGTTACTTCTTAATCGTAATGGAGTTTATTCAGTGGAGTAAAGATAACAATATTCCTGTTGGACCTGGTCGTGGTTCAGGTGCGGGTTCGTTAGTTGCGTACGCACTTAAAATTACCGATTTGGACCCACTTGAATTCGACTTGCTTTTTGAGCGGTTTTTGAATCCAGAACGTGTATCAATGCCCGATTTCGACGTCGATTTTTGTATGGATAGACGAGACGAAGTAATTGATCACGTGTCGGCTTTGTATGGGCGTAATGCGGTATCGCAAATTATTACCTTTGGCACCATGGCTGCAAAAGCGGTAATACGCGATGTAGGGCGAGTGCTTGGGCACCCTTACGGGTTTGTTGATCGTATTTCTAAAATGATTCCAGGCGATCCTGGGATGACACTTGCTAAAGCGTTTGATATAGAACCGCGCTTGCAAGAAGCCTACGATGGCGATAACGAAGTAAAAGATTTAATCGACATGTGTCGCATCCTAGAAGGGTGTACACGTAACGCCGGTAAACATGCGGGTGGCGTAGTAATATCGCCAACCACTATTACCGACTTTGCCGCGCTTTATTGCGATGACGAAGGTAAGTTTCCGGTAACGCAATTTGATAAAAACGACGTAGAAACTGCAGGCTTAGTTAAGTTCGATTTCTTGGGTTTACGTACACTGACTATATTGCAGTGGGCGGTCGAAATGACCAATGTGCGCATGGAGCGCCAAGGTAAAGACCTCGTTGATATAAATACCATCCCACTTGATGATAAAAAAAGTATTGAGTTGCTACTTCGCGCTGAAACGACTGCTGTATTCCAGCTAGAGTCGCGCGGTATGAAAGACTTAGTACGCCGACTTAAGCCCGACTGCTTTGAAGATATGATTGCACTCGTGGCCTTGTTTCGACCAGGTCCGCTGCAATCTGGCATGGTAGATAACTTTATCGACCGAAAACTGGGCCGCGAAGAAATCTCATACCCAGATGCGCAGTATCAGCACGAAAGCTTAAAACCAATACTTGATCCAACGTACGGCATTATCTTGTATCAAGAACAAGTAATGCAAATTGCGCAAGTACTAGCAGGTTACACGCTAGGTGGCGCCGACATGCTGCGTCGTGCAATGGGTAAGAAAAAACCCGAAGAAATGGCAAAGCAGCGTTCAACGTTTGAAGATGGCGCAAGAAATAACGGCATTGACGGCGAACTCGCAATAAAAATCTTCGACTTGGTAGAAAAGTTCGCAGGTTACGGTTTTAATAAATCTCACTCGGCGGCGTATGCACTTGTTTCGTATCAAACGCTGTGGATGAAAACGCATCATCCTGCAGAGTTTATGGCTGCGGTAATGTCGGCTGATATGGATAACACCGACAAAATCGTTATTTTGGTGGATGAATGTGAAAACATGAAGCTCACCTTATTGCCGCCAGATGTGAATGCAGGTGAGTTTAAGTTTACAGTAAACTTGCAAGGCGAAATTGTTTACGGCATTGGCGCAATTAAAGGCGTGGGTGAAGCACCGGTTGATGCAATATTAGAAGCGCGTGCAAAAGGGGGCCCATTTAAAGATTTATTTGATTTTTGTGCCCGAGTTGATTTAAAACGCTTAAATAAACGCGTGACCGAAAAATTAATTTATTCAGGTGCACTCGATAATTTAGGGCCAGAAAAAACCCAAGCTGGCCGTGCTACATTACTAGCTAGTTTAAAAAGTGCAATGCGGGCAGCCGACCAACACAATAAAGCGGAGCTGTTAGGGCAAAGTGATTTGTTTGGTTTATTAGCCACCGAGCCTGATGAGGTTGAACAAGCCTTTATTAAAGCCACAGGACTCACCGATAACGAATGGTTAGATGGTGAAAAAGAAACCCTAGGCCTTTATTTAACTGGGCATCCGATAAATCAGTACCGCCGTGAACTTAGGCATTATACCAGCGGAAAAATAGTTGATTTACAGCCAACGAACCGCGATGTATTTGCAACAGCCGCAGGTTTAGTGATTGCTTCTAGGGTATTAATTAACAAAAAAGGAAATCGTTGGGCCTTAGTAACTTTAGATGACAAGAGTGCACGGATTGATGTACGCTTGTATTCAGACGAGTTTGAAAAGTACCAAGATATGCTCCAAGTTAACAATATCTTGGTAATATCTGGACAGGTCAGCTTTGATAACTTCTCCGGTGGTATTACAATGACCGCCAGAGAAATAAACACCATTGCTCAAGCGCGTGAAAAACGCATTAAAGCGATTAAAATGACGCTGAATATGGTGCAAGTCGAGGCAGGTTTCTTCGATAAATTACAAAAAGTACTCGAACCCTATAAAATGGGAACGTGTCCGATCAAGGTTTATTACCAACGTCCAGATGCGTTGGCGCAATTAACTCTTGGGATCGAATGGTGTGTTACGCCGAGCGACGACTTAATTCATAAGTTATCACTAATGGCTGCGCAAGATGTAGAACTAGAATTTAACTAATTAGGTAGTTTAGAGCATGAGCCTCAATTATCTTGATTTTGAGCTTCCAATTGCAGAATTAGAAGCAAAAATTGAAGAATTACAAAATATAAGCCGCGCTGGCGAATTAGACCTTGAGTTAGAAGAGGAAGTCAGCAAATTAAAAGAAAAAAGTGCCAAACAAAAACAGGAGATTTTTTCTAATTTAGGCGCTTGGCAAGTATCACAGTTAGCACGTCATCCGTTGCGTCCTTACACTCGAGATTATATCGAGCGCATTTTCACGGAATTTGACGAGTTTGCTGGCGATCGTACTTTTGCTAACGATCCGGCTATTTTAGGAGGCGTTGCGCGTTTAGATGGCGAACCAGTAATGGTTATTGGCCAACAAAAAGGCCGTGACACTGCTGAAAAAATTAAACGCAACTTTGGTATGCCAAAGCCAGAAGGTTACCGTAAAGCATTACGCTTAATGGAAATGGCTGAGCGTTTTAAAATGCCAATCATGACCTTTATCGACACGCCGGGTGCATACCCAGGTGTTGGCGCTGAAGAACGTGGTCAATCTGAAGCAATCGCGCGTAACTTAAAAGTAATGGCGACACTTAAAGTGCCGACAATATGTACGGTTATTGGTGAAGGCGGTTCAGGTGGTGCATTAGCGATTGGTGTTGGCGACAGAGTTAACATGTTGCAATACAGTACTTACTCTGTAATTTCGCCTGAAGGTTGTGCGTCTATTCTTTGGAAAAGCGCCGACAAAGCACCACTTGCAGCAGAAGCAATGGGTGTAACCGCAGAGCGAGTTAAAGAACTAGATTTAATCAGTAACTTAATTGATGAACCTCTAGGTGGCGCGCACCGCAATTACGATGCTATGGCACGTAACTTAAAAGTTCGCCTTAAACGCGACTTAGCAGACCTACAAGCGCTTACGCTTGAGGAAATGCTTGATCAACGTTATAAACGTTTAATGTCGTTTGGTTATTGCTAAACACATTAAATGTTAAAAAAAGCCGCTTATGCGG
>NZ_WTKW01000499.1:0-2202 GCF_011378745.1 Pseudoalteromonas sp. Z1A6 | reverse complement strand
GGTGACGAATTTATAACCGATTACTAGAGATTATAGGATTATACCCATTTGTTAACAAGGAAAAAACAAATTGGATAAAAATAAAACAGTAGGGTGTCCAAAGTCTACTAAAAAGGGCAGTGCAAAAACTACTGTTTAATTGATATATACGTGGATGTAGCTATTTGAATCATAAAGTCGAAGCCATTTTCCTTTAATAATTGATACATCATTCAATCAAACAAGGTACTTAAAATAATCAGACTAATTCAAAGCAAAACTATATCACTTTCTAACCTTTCATCAATGTATGTGATACAGCAAAGATAAAAAAGTTCATAAATCGCTTGGTAATATTTATTTAATGCAATTAAATAATGTTACGCGCTTATCACATGCCTCATTAATGAGGTCATTAAATGCTAATTCAAGGATAAATTTTAAATATATGCACTTTTTAGTGATCTTTATTTAAGGAATAGTAATTATAAAGCGAGCACCGTGTTTTTCTTCAAGATCAAACATAACTCTTCCGCCAAGTGCTTGTGTTACTAGGTTGTAGACCAAGTGCATGCCTAAGCCGCTTGCGCCTTGTCCGCGCTTTGAAGTTACAAACGGGTCAAAAATTCTATTTTTAATGTTTTTATCAACGCCTTGACCATTGTCAGAATAAACTATTGTTAATTTTTTCCCTACCAGTTCTACGTCAAAGCGAATTTCATTATTTTCTTTACCTATAAATCCATGAATCACAGAGTTCATAAGCAACTGCTGAAACACTTGTTGCAGAGGTTCAGACTTACTATGAATAGCCAAGTCGGTCGGACAGTTAATAATAACGACAGGCTTTTTAGGCAGAAGTTCAGATTGAATCGATGTTAAAACATCACTTATTAATTTATGTACATTAATATAGGTATTAACACCGTCATCTTGAATAACGGCCACTTTTTTAAAGTTAGATATCAGGTCTGCGGCACGATTTAGATTACGATAAATTAAGTCTAAGTTTTCAATACCTTCATCTATAAAGCGTTTTAGATGGCTTGAGGTAAGTTTTTTATCGTCAAAGCTTTGCTGTATATCTGCCAGTTTATCTCGAAGTAATGTAGAGCCTGTAATACCTAGCCCTATTGGTGTATTCACTTCATGGGCAACCCCAGCAACCATTTGCCCAAGCGATGCCATTTTTTCGTTTTCAACAATTTGCGTTTGGTACTGATGCATTCGCTCAAGGGTTGATAAAAGCTCTTGATTTGCTTCTCTGAGAGCGATTGTTCGCTGGTTTACTTTTTCTTCAAGGCTCTGGTTTAGTTGTTTTATTTCTTGTTTATCTTTTTCGTGGCGCTCAAGTTGCTTTTTGGTGCGTGTAAGCATGATATTTAAACTATTTGAAAGAGCGGTTATTTCTTTTACATCGGTTATTGGCGCGCGTGCATCATAGTTATGATTTTTAGATACATCCTGCAATAGCATGCTTAACTGCTCTATTGGCTTGGCTATACGTCGTTGAACTTTTATAGCAATAAAGTAAACAACGATTAAAATTAATAGAGTTAATAGCACGTCTATTAATATTTTTCTCTCAATATAAGTCTCTAAACTTTCGAGGCTCCCTCGCATATATACATAACCTACCAACTTTTCGTTATCGTAAATAGGGCGGGTTAGTTCAATATGATCGCTCGTAATTCGTGGCGTTTTTAGCTCATCAACACTGTCTATTCTTAACGGCACCGGAGGTGTTTTTTTTGCATTAAAGCTAATAAAAAAAACAGGTTTTTGAGATGCTTTTTCTATTGAATAAATATGTATGTTTTTTACAAGGGGGATATTTTCAAATGACTTGAGGCGTTTTTCTTCTGTTTTTCTATCATCTTCAACTACTGATTTACCAGCATCAAAAGCTACAATTTCAGAAAGTATGACGAGTTTATTAATGATTAATTGCTTTTGCTCTTTTACGCTTAAATAAGTAGATATCGAAATAGATAGCGACAAGCAAATAGCTGTAATAAGCATAATTAAATTTATGAGTGCTTTGCGAATGCTACTTTGATGAACTTTTTTAGGCATTATTTCGTTATCGCCTGAATTAATTTTGATTATTTAGAGTTTTAGTTTAGCAAAGACGGGAGAAAATGAAGGAAAAAAGCTAAATTAATTCTTATATTTATGCGAAGGTTAGCTTGAGCGCGTTTGCACTCAAGCATTTTTAAAAAT
>NZ_WTKW01000498.1:0-2242 GCF_011378745.1 Pseudoalteromonas sp. Z1A6 | reverse complement strand
TTGATCATTAACGCTTTGGCGTTGTTTATCATTTAGAGTTAGGTTTAATTCGTAGAGTAAATTTATATATAAATTTAAGTTTGCTTCATTGCTTTTCAATAGTGCGTCGCTCATATAAAGTTCGCGCTCTTCAATAACTGTACTTAACTGATTTATAAATTCTTTTTTTGTAATTTCAGCATTTGTAAATACCTGTTTGGCTGCATTCAAACGGTTTTTCTTGTACTCTAACCACAGCGCTCCTGAGTCTCGATGTTGTTCATTAGTTGATTTAATCAGCGCTTTTTGTTGTTTATTAAGCTTGCCTATCCACTGCTCGTAGTATTCAAATTGCTCTTCCAAACGCTCACTTTTTCGCTCAAGCGGGGTTTGTTCGTTAAACTCTTCGCGTTCGTCGTTAATTTTTATTTGGATATTGTTTAAAAGCTCACCTCTTTGCTCACTTGATAAGGTTGCTCCAAGCTCAGCTAAAGGCAGTTTTGCGTACCCAAGTAGGTTCTGCCAATGTTGTTTTGCAAGCACAACCTGTGTTTTTAATTGTTTAGCCTCCAATGTTTGGTTAAACAATACTTTTATATTTTGTATGTCTTGTCTGTAGGCGGGTAACTGGGTAGTTCGGTGCCAATTTTGTGTTGTTGTAATTATGTTTTTTAGCTGTGTATTTTGCTTTTTATTTAAATCAACATAATCGTCAACCCAAAACGATGAAAGCCAACTCAAATTATTGTAAGTAAAAGATGCCGAACAACTACATAAAAACAACATACTTACAGCAAGGCATATCTGTTTTAGTTTTTTTGCTTTGAAATTATTAAGCATAACCTTCTCTATTATTTAGATTGTGGCAAAGCTTCAAAACTTATTTGATAATAATTATCATTTAAGCATTGACTTGCATTTAGATCTAACTGATAATCGTTCGCACAAACACAGTGTAACGACCTCAGTGCCTACGGAAGAATATTCAGCAAGGATGCTGACACATTAAAAGAAGAGCGTGCCGCTTCGTGTTATTACTTACTCGACCCAAGTAATAACATCAAATATCACATTTACTTGCTACATTGCTCATATTAGTGACGGTTAATATGACTCAAAAAAGCCCTAACGGGCTTTTTTTATTTCTTTAAATTTTCTATAAAATCTGTATCTTACACTTCTTAAACTCGTTTACTTACCTTAAAAGTCCACCGCGCTATTATTTACATTTTATACGCACGATCTGATAAGGTATCGCCTTGCGTTTGCGCTAAAGCTGGCGTAAAACATAACAGTAGACACCCTTTTTTGCATCTATTTATAATAACCGATTTAGTCTCTGCTTAAATGCATTGAGTATTAAACGTTTAAAATGCGCAAATAGTGCAAAAATTTAATAATTTAGCATTTAACTAAAGTCTGTTTACCTTTCGGGATTAAAACTTGTTCTATTTAGGCGCTATTTAATCGCGGCAAGATATACTGGCCCTAAAACCTATCGTAACTATTACTAATTGGAGACATTAATATGTCACAGTTTAATTTGAAAGCACTCGTTCTTGCTGGCGTTTTACTTGCCAGCCCTTTCGCTCATGCAACATTAGAAGATGGCATAAGAGCAGCTAACGAAGGTGAATTTGCAGTCGCCCTAAAAGAGTTTCAATACCTTGCCGATAAAGGTTTTGCACCAGGAATTTACGAACTAGCTAAATTATACGAAGGTGGATACGGTGTAACACGCGATTACCGCAAAGCAGCTGCGCTTTATCAACAAGGCGTTAAAAAGAACCATCCGGATTCAATGTTTGCGTTAGCTGTTTTATACGACGAAGGTAAAGGCGTAAAGCTTGATCACCAAATGGCTGTTACCTTATTTGAAAAAGCAGCCAATAAAAACCTGCCTGCAGCTCAGTTTAATTTAGGTGTAATGTATTCCAATGGCGTGGGCGTTACGCGAGATTATGAAGCGGCACGCAACTGGTACGAAAAAGCAGCTGCAAACAATTACTCTTTAGCACAATTCAATTTAGCCCTCATGTATTTTGAAGGGCTAGGTATGCCAAAAGATTTAGAAAAGTCATACATTTGGAATACTATCGCTGAGTACAACGGCAATATGCAAGCGAGTCATAGCCGCAAACTTGATGAGCGTAAAATGCTGCCTAAAGAAATTGAAGAAGCTAAAGAAAAGGCCGATGCCATTTATGCAAAAATACAAGTGGGTACTTATGCTGGCGAAGGTCGCTTATTTTAAAGTCTTATT
>NZ_WTKW01000497.1:0-2262 GCF_011378745.1 Pseudoalteromonas sp. Z1A6 | reverse complement strand
GAGATTAATTATGCATTTGACTATTAATATACTTAGCCTTATGTATCTTGTTCTATCGCTGTATTTTCCATCTCTTTATTTATATTGCTATTTCTGTTTTCCTAACCCCTTCAAAATTGTTGTTTTATATTTGTTTATTATTAAAAATAGCTGTAAGCAAGGCTTTACTATTGTGTAAATTCACTATTAATAATTAGAGTACCGTTGGATTAGGTGGCTGAAAAGGGTAAAATATTTACAAGTTGGCAGTTAAGATATTTGTTATGGCATTTTCTAAACTCGGAATAAAGTAAGATCGAAAGATAATTTAACCTTTTGATTCGCGTCGCTTCATTTCGTATTTAGGGTGGGTGTTGTGGTATGTCGCTATGTCGGTAACTAAAAATCCATCAAGAGACGATAAATGAGCACTACTGGAGTAACAAAACAACATGAGGATGAGCATTCATCTACAATAAAGTATTTGGTAGGGGTAGATATACCGGTATTTTTAATCAGTGGTGGCATTCTTGTGCTATTTGCTGTGCTAGCACTTTATGATATTGATTTGATGTCGAGTTGGATCAATACCGCCTTTGCTTTTTCTACTAAGACGTTTGGTGCCTTTTGGCAAATATTATTGCTTTCGACCTTTATAATTGGGTTGTTTTTAGCCTTTGGACGTACCGGAAAAGTGGTATTAGGTGGTTTAAAAAAGCCAGAGATTAACACCTTTAAGTGGATCAGCATTATTATGTGTACACTCCTTGCTGGTGGTGGGGTGTTTTGGGCTGCTGCTGAGCCCATGGCGCATTTTATTTCGCCGCCGCCAATTTTTGGTGGTGAGTCAGGGATTAAAGAGGCTGCATTTAATGCTTTAGCGCAAAGCTTTATGCATTGGGGGTTTTTAGCCTGGGCTATTTTAGGCAGCCTTACAGGCATAGTTTATATGCATTTACATTACGAAAAAGGTTTACCGCTTAAGCCACGTACTTTGTTGTATCCGGTATTTGGTGAGCGCGTAATGAAAGGCGCATTTGGTGCTATTGTCGATTCGTGTTGTGTTATAGCTGTAGTAGCAGGCACGGTAGGCCCTATTGGTTTTTTAGGGTTGCAAGTAAGTTTTGGTTTAGAAAAGCTATTTGGTATTCCAGATACTTACACCACTCAAGTGGCTATTTTATTTGGTTTAATTGCAATTTATACTCTATCTGCTGTAAGTGGCGTCACTAAAGGAATTCAATTACTCAGTCGCTTTAATGTAATTTTAGCCGTAGCGTTAATGCTGTTTATTTTGCTGATGGGGCCTACAGCTTTTATTTTTGATAGCTATATTCATTCGTTTGGGCTTTATATTAATAACTTTATTCCTATGGCCACTTTTCGTGCCGATACCGCCTGGTTAGACTGGTGGACGGTATTCTTTTGGGGCTGGTTTTTAGGTTATGGACCTTTAATGGCTATGTTTGTTGCACGAATTTCACGCGGCCGTACTATTCGCGAAATGATCACGCTTATCTCAATAATTGCTCCTGTTATTACTTGTTTTTGGTTTACGATAGTGGGTGGTTCAGGTATATTTTTTGAGTTAGCAAACCCGGGTGTTATTTCAGAACCCTTTGCGGGCTTAAATTTACCCGCTGCACTGTTGGCTATTACTGAGCAGCTGCCTATGGGCTTTGTTATATCGGTGTTGTTTTTAATTTTAACCACAATATTTGTAGCAACCACAGGTGACTCCATGACCTACTCGGTATCTATGGTAATGACGGGTAACGATCATCCGCAAACACCCGTTAGAGTGTTTTGGGGCATTATGATGGGGGTTATGGCAGCAATATTAATTTCGATAGGTTCAGGTGGTATTTCTGCACTGCAGTCGTTTATTGTAGTAACCGCCGTACCTGTATCATTTGTGTTGTTACCATCACTTTGGACTGCCCCACAAATTGCGAAAAAAATGGCTACTGAGCAAGGTTTATAAGCAATAGGTATTAAAGCTAAATAAAGGATTGATTGCCCAACGTGAGGTAATCAATCTTATTTATAGATTAGCGCCCCCTGCATCGAGTCTAGAGTGGTCGGGGTTTTCTACCAAGACCCCCATACCGAGATAATTTATTTTTAGCCAAATATCTTCGTCAATTCCGATCCCATGATTAACTGAGTAATTTTTGTTTTTTTCAATTTTTCAGCGCTAATCATATAACTGTTATCACTTTTAAGTGAGGTAGTTATACCAACCTGCATAAATATTTGATCAATTTAACGAATTAAATTGCA
>NZ_WTKW01000496.1:0-2299 GCF_011378745.1 Pseudoalteromonas sp. Z1A6 | reverse complement strand
CTAAGCGTTCATCTTTTTACTGAACTAGACTGCCACCCTAATGAAATATACAAAACGGTGCCATTAAATTTAATTTAAGATTAATAATTTATCTTTTATCGCCGGGTTATTTCATTTCATCCATTAAAATAAGTCATTAGCGCTCTTACTACAAAACAAGACTGTTGTGGTCAACTAATTCCGGACAGTAAGTTAAGTTTGTCTTCTGCTACAGCAGGGGCAAGCATTCGATTATAGCTATATGGCCCGCGCCAGTTATAGTAATTCATCAAATAACGTTATCCATAAAGCAAAAAAGCACTCTATAAGAGTGCTTTAATTTAAGTTTTCAATCAGGCTATTCGTCTAGCCAATCTATGGCTGCGGTAGCATTTTCAAAGTATTGAACCTCACCCGATATAAACCAGTTACCTATTTTCGCCATTCGCGCTTGCCACTCTTTATTACCGTAAATAGCTACTTTTTTAAATTCTTTAGAGTGCTTAACACCTAACTTGAGGTCGTCCCACGCTGCGCGTAGTTCCCAGCCTTCAAGTTCACTACCATCTATTAAAACATTTACTACAGGATGATTAACTTCGCTAAGTGCTGAATTTATCATTGGGGTGATTATTTTATAGTCGTCGTGAGTAAGTGTACCAACGGCTTTAAGTTTTAAAAAAAACTCTCGTCCTGCACGTTCAAGACCAATAGATAAACCATGTATTGTGTGTACCATTGCCACTCTCCTTAAATAGTAAGTAACAAAAATACACCTTCTAAAGTTAATTAGTCCTGAACTAAATCAATAAATAGCCCTGAACTAGATCAATAAATAATCTTAAATAAACTACTCAATTATGCGTTTTGTACACGAGAGATCTGGTTTTCTACATCAGTTAAATGGCCTGTTTTAAGCCATACCTTTGCACCGTTACTTCCCGCTTTAACATTAATAGTGCTATTAATAGGCACTCTTAACCAACTGTTTTTTACAAGGGTATCGGCTTGCTCGTCAAACGAGCCCTCAAGTACTAGAAGCTCTGCTCCACCTTTTGCGTTTATAACCATGTCGGCATTAGGCTCAAAGTGTAATAAGCTTACGTCTTCAAAGTCGTCTTTATATAAAGGTGTTACGGCTACATTTTTAAAATGTGGATGCACCGTACTTTGCATCAAGTCTGTTTGCAAACGCACATGCGTTCGATCCTCTGGCTGAAACTGCCATAACTTTACAAATATAACGCAGCCGTTTTCAGATCCCGGTTTATGCTTTGATTGCGGAGGGTTACGGATATAGGAACCTGCCGGAAAATCGCCATGCTCATCTTGAAATACACCTTCTAGCACAACAAACTCCTCACCACCTGTATGTACATGTGGTGAAAATTCACTGCCCGGTGCATAACGAACAATAGTTGTTGCGCGAGCAACTTCGTCGCCCACCCGATCCAGCGCTCGTCTATCAACGCCCGCCATTGGCGATGCAACCCACGGGAGTGTTTCGCTATGTACTACAACTCGCTTACTAAAATCGGCAGCAATTTTCATATTTGGCTCCTAACCGGTGTTTTACTTAAACCCTAACCTAAAACAAGTAAATTAAGCAGCAACACTTGGGCGTTTTGCTACTTTTTCTTGCCATGCTACTAAATGGGTTAACTCATTTGGGATTGCTATTTGTGCAAATCCAGCAAATACCAGCCCAGCATACAATGTAATATCAGCAATACTAAACTGCTCACCACCAACAAATGCTGATTGCGCTAATACATCATTAAAATAGCTAAACCCTTGGCGTGCCTTTTCGCCTTGTTTTTCACCCCACGCCACATTTTGATACGTTTCAAGCTCTGGACCTAAACCATCAGTTGCATGATGAAAGTAAGTTGCCACAGCGTCAAGCACCATAGATTCTGCGCGTTTTTGCATCATGTTAATTACTGCACGCTCTTTTGCGGTTTCACCCATTAAAGATGGGCCTTCAAATGCGGTATCAATATACTCAGTAATAGCGGTACTTTCTGATATAAACGTGCCGTCATCTAGCTCTAATACGGGCACACCTGCTAATGGATTTTTAGCTAAGAAGGCTTCTGTTCTGTGCTCACCATTTAATAAATCAACAGGTACAAACTCAACATTTGCAGTGGCATTTTTTTCAGCTAAAGCGATACGAACACGAAGTGGGTTTGGAAAGTTTTCTACATCATAAATTTTCATAGCAATCTCTATCTTTATTGTTTAAAAGTGAATTAATGGCAGCAACCTACCTACCGGTAGGTAATTTATAGTATTAAACTAAATTTAAGTCAACGTT
>NZ_WTKW01000495.1:0-2300 GCF_011378745.1 Pseudoalteromonas sp. Z1A6 | reverse complement strand
ACCACAGTTTACTTTAGGAAAACAAGGAGAAGTAAACCCGAGTATAATTAAAAATAGTATTAGCGCTTTAAGCAGTCGTTTTCCACCTACTTGGCGCTTGCATGTGCAACCAATGAATAAAATAGTACGACCACAAATAACTAAATACAGTTTAATTAGATTAGGGTTAATCTCTTTTTGTGTATTCGCGTTTGTGTATTATTTTTTACGTTTACCAAGGCGTTTACACAGTGAAATAAAACAAAAAAATCAGTTAATACTCAATAGAGAGGAGCTTTTTTCAAGTTCTCTGGATGCACTGCCGCATGGGTTTGCTATTTTTAATAGCCATGAATTTCCTGTGATTACCAACAATGCTTTTAATCTTTTATTTGCACAGGTGAATAAAAAAAACAGTCAGCTATCGTATAGCCAGCTGATAAGTATTGCGCAGCAGCATAATATTATAAATCACTACCATGAACATCATAAGCTTGATGATGACCGTAACCAATTAATAGATATAGGTTTTACAGACGGGAAGTGGATAACTGTATTACAAAGACATACAGATTTTAATGGTTTCGTTTGCTACTTTAGAGATGATACAGAGGCACATCAAAAAGAATGTTTACTCGCTGATGTTCTCGAAAAATCAAAACAGACAAATCAATTAAAAGAAAAATTTGTTACAAGGCTTAGCCGTCAGTTAAAAACGCCTTTATCATCTTTAAAGTCATTAGTTGAAATATCTAAAGATCCAATAAGCTTTAACGAATTTAAAAACAATGTGGGGAATATTTCTGATGCATGCGACCAGCTCGAAAGTGTAATTCAGCAACTCGTAAATATAAATAAATCGGAAATAGGTAAGTTAAAGCTTCAGGCCAAAAACGTAAACCTAAATCAAATGATCAATAATAATATGTCGATTTTAGCTAAAGAGGCTGAAAATAAAAGAATCGTTCTTAAAAATAATATTACGCCTGAATTAACGGTCGCAAGCGATGAAAAGTTAATTTCTCAATTGGTTATTCAATTAGTGACTGAGGTTTTGGATTCATCAAATAATACAACGCTTTCAATTAACGCTCAGATTAAAAATGAAAGTAAACGTAATTACTTATACCTCGATTTTTCATTAAGTAATTTGATCGACAGTAGTAACTTTATAACTGAGCTTAAAAGTATATCGGGTGATGATATAACGCGCTTTATAGATGATAAAGACGTGTCATTAGAGTTAAAGTTTTTTATTTCAATATTTAAAATGTTAGGTGGTAAAGCGATAATTGTAAGTAGTAACGCGAATAAATCAACGATATCACTTTCTATGTTGGTCAACATAGCAACCAAACAAGGTAAAGACAATGAGCAAGAAGTACCAAGTAGCTCGTTAACAAATAATGATTTAGTAAAAGCTAGTTTAGTAACTAACAAACACCAAAACACGCTATTACTGGTTGATGACGATCCTCTTGTTGAGATTGTAATTAGAGCGATGCTAAAAAATGAGAATATTAAAATAGATTACGCGCGCAGTGCAATAGAAGCGATGTTGATGGTATCGCAAAACAGTTACGACATTATTTTAATGGACATAGTAATGCCAGAATTGTCGGGAACTGACGCTATGTTAAAAATTAAAAAACACAGTGACAATTTGAAAACTAAAATAATTGCGCATACATCGACACCCGATACAGATTCAAAATACGTTAACCAGGGCTTTGATGACATGCTATTAAAACCAGTAAAACAAGGTGTATTAATAAACCAAATAACACGCATTTTAAAAGATAAGTCGTTATAAATTAGCGTATATTACTGGAACAGTAATGAGGTAAAACATGAAAAACACTATTGAAAATATGGCTGAAGTTATCGAGTTTAAAGTAACGCCAATAAATAAAACTAAACGACTGCTTTTAGTAGATGATGACTTGCTAATAGAAATAGTAATTAGAAAAATGCTTAACGAAGAAAATATTTTAATAGATTTCGCATCAAGTGCTATAGAGGCGCTACTTATGGTTTCTCAAAATATTTACGATATTATTTTAATGGATATAGTAATGCCGCAATTTACAGGCACCGACGCAATGCTAAAAATAAGAAAGCATGCTGACGCATCAGCAACAAAAATTATCGCTCATACATTTAGTGAAAACGAAAATAGTGATAACAAGTATGTAAAGCTTGGGTTTAACGGCCTGTTATTGAAGCCAGTTAAGCAAAGTGTATTAATAGAAAATATTAGATATTTTTTGGAATGATAAATAGAAACAGTAGGGCGGTTAACTATTTTTTATTTATAGCTT
>NZ_WTKW01000494.1:0-2308 GCF_011378745.1 Pseudoalteromonas sp. Z1A6 | reverse complement strand
CGCCTATAAATGCTATTACTAAATACTCCATTAAATTTTCCTTTTAAGTCCTGACTTTGCTCGCTCTTTAATATTTGTTTGAATATAAATTTGATCGGTAGTCGCAATTTTAGAATGACCTAAATCTTCTGATAAATGTTTAAGCGGTCTGGTTTGCGCATCATGTGTGGCACCAGTATGACGAAGCCAATGTGCAGTTGCAGCGCCAAGTTGTTCAGCATCATCTTTAAAACCATCATCAAGTAATGATTGCTGTGCATAATCAAAACTTTGTTGAACTAAACGCCTAATTTGCCTTACGGTCATACCACCTTGCCCGCGAATTTTATGAACCAAGGGATCTGATTCATCAACACGGGGAAGGGCAGGTAAACCTCTGTATAGTCTATAACGTTTTAAATATTCAACAAAATCATCGCTTAAGGTTACATCTCGTAATTTATTACCTTTGCCCATAATACGTAAAAACCAAAAACCATCATTATCTTGCCAAAAATGGGACATCACCGGCGACCATTGTGGGCGCTCAGATAATTCTGAGATTCGTAGATAAAGACCTTTTAAACATGCAAGCGTAAATAAGTTTCGCTCTAAATCAGGGTTATGTTCGCATAAATCACGCGTTACACCAAAAACGTATTCCCATTGAATATCGCTTAATGTGTCTGGAATTTGAATTTGTGATTGAACAACTAAGTACGGACTATTTTTTTTAACAACAGGGACAAAGTTAGCAAATGTTTTTTCTTCTAGTAAGGCAAACTTATAAAACACATTTAATGCTGTAAACATAGACGATAAAGTTTGCTGACTAGCAATGGATTCTTTAAGCATAAAAGGGCGCCAGTTTTGGTTTAATCGACGAATTCCTTGTTCATCTTTATAACGCCATTGCACTGAAGTTGCAGCCCATGCTTTATCGGGTTCGACCATAAAATCAACGTAAGCTTCAATATCTTCACGTTTTAAATCGAATACTGATTTTTCTGCTATTAACCATGACCATAAATAAAAGCGTTCAAGCTCATTTCGAAAACGACTATAAGTCGCTTCTGACTTTCGGCCATAAACATATAAAAACTGATACAAGAATGTCAGATCGGCTTTTGATTCAGTTACAGTCAAGCCAATTTCCTGTATAAAGGATGCAAGTTCTGGGTATTCTGAATTGAGAGTACCGTCATCTAGATGGGCAATTTGATATCTTAATTGTTTTAACGTATCAACCAAAGCAACAAGCATAATGTATAAATATTCAATTAAATAATAGACTTACAGAATAACGTCAAAGTCCGATACTGTCTAGTATTGGACATAGTAAAGTTCTAATTATTTTAATATCGTGATTATTCTATGGTTGTTGGTTGCTATATCTTATTAAGGAAAACATTATGAAAAAACTAATTATACTAAGTGTACTTGCTTTAACTGTTGCGTTAACTGGGTGTGCTACTACAGGTAGTGCATCGCCAAGCGAAAAACGTTCACTTGTACAAAGTATGAAAGCAAACACATTAGATAAATTATACGCTGAAAAACCTGATGTTAAAAAACAAATTGCTAACTCCGCTGGTTATGCTGTATTCGATAACGCAAATGTAAATGTAGTGCTTGCTAGCTTTGGCGGTGGTTACGGTGTTGTTAGAAATAATCTCACAGGTAAATCGACTTACATGAATATGGGCGAAGCCGGTTTAGGACTTGGTTTAGGCGTTAAAGATTTTAACGTTGTAATGGTTTTTCATAACCAAGCTGCACTAAATAGATTTATTGAACATGGTTGGGCATTTGGCGGAAACGCTGATGCAGCAGCAAAATATGAAGATAAAGGCGGTGCACTAGTTGCCGAAGCGATTGCAGATCAAGTTACTGTATATTCTGTAACCGAAAATGGCCTTGCACTACAAGCTGTATTAAAGGGAACTAAGTTTTGGGTTGATTCAGAGCTTAATTAACCACCAAATTACTCTCCTAAAAGCGAGCTGGTTTGTATAATCACGCTCGCTTTATTAAAACCCAACCAATTTAACATAACGTAATTTATGGGCTGTAATTAATAACGCTAATGCGTCCTCAATATGTTAGTGAATTCCAGTATCGCTATCTCAGCTAAGGAACATTAATCATGTAAAAAGCTATTAATGTGTACGATTACCCAGATAGAAATAACTATGGCACAATCTTATTATATTTATCGCATTAATGTTAAAAGCTTTTCGCTTTTTTAACCTTAAACTGTGATTGCTTTTTTTAATTGCTTTTTAAAATCATTACATGCATCTTCAAGTTCATCTAAATTTCTTTTAAA
>NZ_WTKW01000493.1:0-2347 GCF_011378745.1 Pseudoalteromonas sp. Z1A6 | reverse complement strand
TGATTAACAGCGTTAAATTATGCATTTTATTGACTTTTTCTTTGTTGATCTTTATCAATAAAAACTTCTGGCTTCTCTAATGAAATTCTAAAGCGTCGCTGTTAATATTGCCTACATCCTAAACAATAAAGTAGTTCTGATGGCAGCTAGTTATTCTCTCGATGATTTACGTTACTTTTGCACCATAGTAAAATTAGGTAGCTTTAAAAAAGCATCAACAAGCCTTGATATGTCACTATCAACTTTGAGCCGTAGAATACGTTTATTAGAGCAGACTCTGCAATTAACACTCCTAAATCGAGATGCCCATCGAGTTACACTTACGCATACTGGCGAGTTATATTACGATCGCTATCGTAAACTGTTTGATGAAGTAGAGTGTATAGAGCAAGCACTTTGTGATGAGAAAAACCAACCTAAAGGGAAAATTAGGATCTGTGCACCCATTTACATGGGTAAACATTTTTTAAGTGCTATTTTTTGTGATTTTTTACTGCAGTATCCCGATATTCAACTAGATTTACGCTTTTCAAATAACCTTATTGATATTGAAAAAGAAGGGATTGATATAGCGTTTAGAGTAAGAAATCCTGCCATTGATAATTGGGTTATTAGAGAACTAAAGCTTACTCATAATGTATTGTGTGCTCATCCTGACTATGATTATCAATCCATCACTCATCCTGAGCAATTAGAAGAGCAACCAAAAGTTACGTGCGTTGGGTTGGTACCGTGGCAATTAAAAAATCAGCAAACGAGTGAAGAGTACAGTTTTAATCCAAACACACATGTTCGATTAGAAGTTGATGAAATTCAAATGATGAAACAAGCAGTTGAGTCTGGTGTGGGTATTAGCTACATCCCTGATTATATAGCATTACCACTTATTAAAGCAGGAAAGCTTAAACACATTCTTCATGATTGGCAAAGCAAAGGGCAGCCATTTTCTATGCTTTATCGCGACAGAAAACAAATCCCTTATCGAGTGCGATTACTTATAGAGCATACACTGCAACACTTCACTAAAATGTAGCAGTGTAGGCTTTTCACAGCAAAGTAATTAAGCTAATTCATCTTTTAAAAACTAAGCCTTAGTACAATTACACCTAAAAATGCCGTTGTTAATCCTATAACTTCTTGGCGTGTAAAAGACTCTTTTAGAATTATGCGTGAGTACAGCAAAATAATTAAAATGTTCATTCCTGAAATTGCCGACACAAGCCCTGTATTACCAATTGCAAAAGCCGATATTATTGCAACCATGCCTGCTACATTTGTTAAACCAATAAGTAACCCGCATGAGAATGTTTTACCGGCAGACCAATACGCTTGAGAGCTGCCTTGCTCTGCTAGCATTTTTTTACGCTTTACTAACCAACTAACGGCAAAAAGAAAGCTACCAAACCCAAACATAGACGTTAAAGTTGCAAACGTATCCGCCTCAAGAAGCGTTGATTGCTTACCCATTAAATCATTAAATGCAAAGGACAGTGCCGCCAGTAATCCCCATTGCGCGCCTTGTAAGTTACTTAATGAGATATCGCTGGAGTAGCGAATAATATAAAGGCCGCCAAAAATAATAAAAAAGCCGATTAATTGAATAACAGTTAAGGTTTCTTGCCATAATAAAAAGGCAAATAAAAGCACAAATAAAGGCGTTAACCCCGACAGAATACTAATTAAAGACGCTTTCCCAACCGAAAACCCTTTGTGTAAAAACCCATTAGCCGCAAAAGATCCAAAACCTAAAGCGAGTCCAACAGTAATGTCAGCCCAGCCGTACCATGTGTGCTCAAACACCACAGTACCTAGCGCACTAATTATAAATCCCACAAAAAAAACACCGAATAATAATAGATTACGATTAATCTTTTTTTGTGACGTCCATTGGTACATTATTCCTCGCGCACCAAAAAAAACAGTGGCGAGTAATGCAAAAATTATCCACATATAAGTGAGACCCTTTATAATTTACTTTGATAAACCCGAATAAAAAGTGGTTATTTAACATTGTTGAATGGAGTAACTATTACATAAAGGTTCAGCAGTAAAGCACGTAACCACTACAAGAGCGTTACCCGATACCTAGCTTCTACTCTATAAAATAAGCAGCTTAGGCTTCACATAATAAAATACTAGCCACACAATTACACTTTAATAAACAACAACACCAGTATATTTAATCTATAAATATTATAAATAGGCATAAGTGGCACTATAGATCCCATAAATAGCACTTAACTATTTAGTCGCTTAGCTTCAATCAAATAGTGAGCAACTAACACACAGAAATAACAACAATTTAGTGAAAAAAACGAATTTATAAAAACATAAAAAAAACAGTTTT
>NZ_WTKW01000492.1:0-2349 GCF_011378745.1 Pseudoalteromonas sp. Z1A6 | reverse complement strand
TTAAATTTGCAGCAGTCTGTTTGGTATTTAGGCAAGGCAGAGCCTATGCAGTGTGGTTATTCCCCATAAATGGGTGATAACGTAGCATTAATGCCAAACAGGCGCTGCCCAAAGGGTTCTTCCTAGGGGCTATTTACTCTTTGTTGCTCGGTTTTTACTTAGCCCACTAGGTTACAAATCTCGCGCCGCGATTAAACAGCCCCTAGTTTGAACAAATTTTAATCCGCAAAGATCAACAGACCCTAGTTATTTACATAACGTTAATTGACTTAGCTATCAGTAATTACAGCTTCGATACGTCGATTCGCAGCATTTGCTCTTACTGATATTTCGTTTACTCGAGGTTGATCAATACCGTACCCGAACGATTTAACACGTTTTGGTTTTATATCGAATTGTTTAATTAGAATTTCAGCAACGGCAAACGCACGTTTTTCAGATAGTTTGCGGTTATATGTTCGATCTCCATCTAGAGAAGCATGACCTTGTATTTCAACCTGCTTATTTGGGTTTTCTTTTAAAAAATCTGCAAGCCGACTAATTTCTTGAATATATTGAGACCTTACATCGCTTGAGTCAGCAGAAAAAGGGATACCAATCTCTATATTCGAGGTTGATGCGCTATAAATTGTACAGCCAGATAAATCAACATTAGTTGACAGCGGCGTACTCGGACAAGTGTCTTGCTCGTTTGGTACGCCGTCACCATCATCATCTAAAAAGCTACTTTGTGTAGTGTCGGTTTCCAACGGTATATCTAAGTACCTTGGCATAGCGGTTACACTCATGTAGGCATTATCTTGCTTCGCTTTTTTTTGTAGAAATGCCTTGCGGCTAAAGGTGGTTGCTACATCGTAACTCGGACAAATATTTTGTGCGTTATGCACAATAGGATCGTCAGTTAGCTCTTTTAATGTAGGGTATTTACCTGACATTACGTCAAGTGCTGGCAATAATTTCCCCATTTCTTTTAGCATAGTTAAAATAGCCGATTGGCGGTCGTATAGCGCAACTATGTATGAACGTGTTGATTGGAACGATTCGTTTTCGGCATCAAGTACGTCTAGTAGAGTTCGTTGGCCTATATCAAATTGATCTTTATATGCAATTTTAACTTTAGTTGATGATTCGCGGTGTTGATTAAGCGCTGGCAACTTTTGCTCTAGTATAGTGACGTTGTAGTAGGCAATTTGCAGACTTTGACGAATATCAATACAGGCTTGATCTCGTTGATATTTTGCAATGTTTATATCTTGATAAGCTTGTTCTAAATTAGCGCTATCAAGACCACCGTTATACAAGTTATAACTAATATCTATGCCGACTCGCGCTTCTGTTCTGGTTTCATTTTGACCAAGCTCATCTCTATCTTGGCTACCGTAGCGGGCAGATAAATCTACGTTAGGATGAAAGGCCGCTTTTTGTGCTTTGGCGTTCGCTTTTTGCGCTTCAATATTATACAAAGAGGCATAAAATGAAGGGCTGTTTTTGTAGGCGACGTCTAGCGCTTGGTTAACCGAAATTGGTATATTGTTTTCATCAAGGTCAGCTTGCTTTATATCGTTCATAGGTAGCTCACCTACAACTCTTAGGTAGCGAGCGCTTACATCATGTAAATTTGAGTACTCCGTTAATACATTAGATTGCGCTAGAGATAAACGACCACTAATTTGTTCTAGGTCTGCTGCGCGCGCTACACCGGCGCCTACGCTTTGCTCTATTTGTTGGTATACAGACTCGTGCTCTTGTAAATTAGCTTCTGCAAGTTGTACTAACTCTTTGAGTTTTTGTACGTCAAGTAGTGCAATCGAGGCTTCAAGTGCTGTTTGTTCTGTTTGAGAAATAAGCTCAAAGTACCTAATAAGTTGAATACGTTTAAAACGGTCAACTGTATTAGATGTTCTAAAACCGTCATAAAGCATTTGAGTAACGCTTAATTCGGCTGTATTACGGTTATATTCTTCTTCAATACCGTAATTTCTTCTTTCATATCCTGCACTTGCTGATACATCAACACTTGGTAAATAACCTGAACGGGCAGCATCCACTCCATAAATAGAAGATTTAAAAGCATGCCATGCTTCTTGTACTTCAGGATTGTTTTCAATCGCTTTACTTGAGACGTATGTAAGTGGCATTGCTGATTGTTCGTTTGCATGCACGTAGTTTGATAAAGTTACGGCTGTAATCGCTAATCCGATTAACATAGTCCCTTGATGCTTTTTAAAAGTGTTTTTTATAATCATTTCTTCCTCTTAGATCCTGTTAAGACCGAAAATACTCTTTTAAATATTTAGTAAAGGAGTGCTAATTTTGCAAGTAATCTTTTCGGGTAGCATGAAAAAAAAT
>NZ_WTKW01000491.1:0-2352 GCF_011378745.1 Pseudoalteromonas sp. Z1A6 | reverse complement strand
GTCAATCTTACGAGCATCGACGAGGGTGGGTTGAAGATAAGCTGCTTAAAATTAACAAGACACCCAATCTAAATTTTTTATTCAAAAATTAATGCTTAAGTTTTTTTATGCGTTAACGACTAGTTATGCATTTAGTAAGTATTACAAACAACAAAATGGTATTCATAATTTATGAATACCATTTTAATGTTCAGTAAAAGCTTATTTAAACTACTTACCTCAACTGCTTATAATAGAAATTTAAAGTCTACGCGTAATACTCTCGTCTGAGTTTATTACTTGTAAAGCTGCACTTGTGGCAAAACCACCCGCATCATCAAAGGTGACATTAATCCAGTTACTGCCTTGTAAAATGTCATGAGGTACAGGGATTTCAATCACGCCAAAGAAGCTTGCACGACCGTTACGGGTTTTACCGTTCTTTTGGTCATATCCTCTAAAGTCTTTTGGCACTGTTACCGTAACACCATTCACTTTTACAACTGGAACAAGAGACTTACCATGAGCGCGGCCCATACCTAAGCGTAATACAGCTTCACCTTGGGCTCCCACTTCAACATTTTTAATATTAAATAATAGACTACTATTCGCCTTAATCGGCTTTTTATAAGTTGTTGCGTAATACTTTGTTTCTTGATTTACTTTATCAATGTTTATCTTGTTTTGATAAGTAATGGTCATAATCTTAGTACTTTCTTTCGGTAAAAATACGGTACCTGGCACACTCGTTAGGTTTTTAGTTTCCAATAACGCATGGTTATTATTATCGTAAGATAACGTTTTTATTTGAACTGATTTAACCGAGTTACCCGTAATACCCAATGCTTTCAATGAAATATCAGTATCTTCAAACTCTAAACTCGTCATGATGATGTGTGCTTTATTATTTTGCACATACGCATCAACCATTATATCTAAATCTGATGCCCAACTATCAACATGCGTACCTCGAACATTCGACCATAATTGATAAAACTTCACTAAATCAGTGTATACCCATTGTGTACCTGTTTGACCTGCTTTCTCAAAATTTTGACGCATTAAACGGTTTTCATATGGGTAACCGGTATCACCATGTCTACCCCATTCAGCTTTCACTGGAATAAATGGGATAGCTTTAGCAATAACATTAGGGCGTTCTAAAAATTGTGTTAATAACGCATTATAACCACGTAATTTTTCAGCATCGCGAACATGCGTCCATGGTTTATTACGTAATGAATGCACCGAAGCACCATATTCAGAGATTAATAATGGTTTAACTCGACCAAACTTAATCGTTGAATATTGCTCTAACATATCAAGGGTTGCTTCAACATTACTACCACGTCTATATTCTTCGCCGCGTGGGTGAGTAGGAAAATCATATAAATGAATTGAAAAAACATCCATATCTTTGCCTCCCGTGTCGATAAATAATTTATCGTTGTCTTCCCAGCGTTGGAAGTTATCCCAATCATAATTAGGGAATGCTGTGGTATATCCAGCAATTTTAACGCCTTTATTTAACTTTTCGTTATTTGTTTTACGAACTTCTTTAGCGACACTGGTGTGGTAACTAAAAATATCAGAAATAGGAGCTTTTGCTCTGCCATCTTTAGGATCGATATTAAGATCGTAAAGAGGTTCGTTAACTACCTCTATAAACGCAGGTTTTGGATGACCTACTGCAGTATTACTTTGCGCAAAGTAATTTTTTAAGAACTGGCCCATATAGTGACCTGTTGCTGTACCAAGTGGCTCTTGCGCTGTATCTGTTTGTGAGAAAGCCCAACCAGTATTGCCAATGTTAGTACCATCAGGATAATACGGGTGAACTTGACCTGCAACAACCATATTTTCTGATCTATTTTTAAAACGTCTACCATTAACGAATCTGGCCTGAGTGCTTTTTTCAAAGGTATTTACTGCTGCTTTCCCTAGAGTTGTTGCGGTTGATTCGTCAATAAAACCTGAACGGATGTTATCTTGTGCTTGACCAAAAAGTTGGTTTTTCATATACCCTGTATCACGACCAAAATATACGTCGTAACCTTTGATGAATTTTCCGATCAAATCATCTAATTCATTATTACCTTTGCTATCATCATTCCAATCATTTTCAGTTGGTGCTGAATGTAACGAAATAAACTTTTCACGATTGAAACTTTGAATATTACCGATACGATGTTTAGTATCTAAATTAACATCAACGTTAACTTTATTTGTAGCCGCTATTACATTACTTGTAAAAGTAGCTGTAAGTATTGGTAGAGCGATAATTAATGCTTTATATAGCATTGAATAATTTTTTTGCTTGTTTATCATATAGTATCTCGGATGTTTAGATGTTGTAATTATTTCCATATAAGA
>NZ_WTKW01000490.1:0-2362 GCF_011378745.1 Pseudoalteromonas sp. Z1A6 | reverse complement strand
CACATTAAAAATGTGTCGTTTTTTAATTTAACCGCAAAAATCTACAGCCTTTAATTAATCAAATATATTTATAACTGCCAATTTACAGATAGAGCGTAGTTACGCGGTGCACCGTAGTAACCTTGTTCCCAGTATAGGCTGTGCAAATATTTTTCACCTGTGGTGTTATTAACGTTGAAAGTGACTCCTACGTTATCTGTAATTTTGTAAGTGGCCATTAAATCAAGTAACCCGTATGCATCTTGGTTGGTAGTAACACTTGCAATACCATTAGCATCTTTAACTTGAACTCGGCTAGTTGAATCCTGCCAGCGATAGTTTGCACCAAATGATAAGCCATCAACTAAAGGCACTTGGTAGGTTGCGGCCACTTTAAGTTGGTTTTCTGGTGTGTAATCTTTTACTAAATCATCACCATCAATATTTAAATTACTAAAGCTAATACTTGCACTTAAATCATCTGTAAATTTACCACTTAACTCTACTTCAAAACCATTACTACTAATGCCATCAGCTGCATAATAACGCGTATCACTTGGTAATGAGTTAGCTATAGCAACAGCAAGGCCATCTTGTTTTGCATCAAAATAAGCAAACGTTACAAATAACTGGTCGTCTAGAAGCTGTGCTTTGACACCTATTTCGCTACTTTTGCCAGTAACAGCAGGTAGTTGATTGGCATTTATGTCTAGTTCTTTTTGCGGTACAAATGTTTCTGTATAGCTTGCATAAGCCGATAGAGATTCGTTAAAGTCGTACACTGTACCAATGTACGGTATTAGCTCAGAGTCACTTCGAGTTTGAGCAACGCCATAGGCTGTGCCTTTTGTTTCCCAATCGGTATAACGCACGCCAGCGAGCACACTTAAAGGCTCACTTAATTTAATGCGAGTAGATATGTAAGCTGATTTTTGCTCGTTAGTAATATCACTACCATTTACGCCATCAACAAGTGTTGCCTCTGGTACTACACCATCCCACGTTTTAAGTGATGGCATATCTGGAAAACCATTGCCTGTAGTGTAATCGTAAAGAGACTGCTCGTTGTAATCCATTTTAGCTTGGCTAACACCAAATGATAGGTCGTGCTCTTGATTAAATAAATCAAACTTACCACTGGCGTATAAATCAAATAAGTCATGCTTATCTTCGTAATCATAACGGCTAGCATAACCTGTTAAACCAAGTTCAGTATCTCTATCAGGGGTACCGTATACGTAGAACAGCTCTGAGTTTTGCTTGTTTTCGATGTGAGCATAGCGTGCTCTAGCCACCCATGTTGCTGATAAGTTTTGTTCAAGCGTTACATATACTTGCTCTGCACTGTTATCCCAGTAAGACCAATCAGCAGCAGTACTGGTTGATTCGTCATAGTTAGTTGGTGAGCCGTCGGTGTAATAAAGAGGTAGTGCCCCCCAAAGTGGGCTATTAGCATCTTTTTGTTGGTTAACGTAGTTAACGCTTAATAATGTGCTGTCTGTTAATTTGCCTTCGTAGGCTAAATAAATAATTGTTTTATCTGTTTCGTAGCGATCTAGGTATGAATCAGCTTTTTGCTTTGTAAATACAGCACGTACGGCGTGTTCTTCATTTATTGGCGTAGATACATCTAAATCTAAACGTTTTTTATTCCATGAGCCATACGAGGCTGATGCATTTGCTTGTGTTGTGTAAGTTGGCTTTTTTAAAACCATATTTACAGTTGCAGAAGGATTACCGGCACCGGTCATTAAGCCATTAGCGCCACGAACTATTTCTACACGGTCATAAATTGAAGTATCAAGACTGCCTTGAATAGATCCAGAGCTTTGTGGAATACCTAAGCCATCAACTTGAAAGTTAGTAATTTCAAAGCCACGAGCTTTAAAGTAAGTACGATCTGTTTCTATTTGCTCTACTGTTACGCCGGGGGTGCTTTCAAGTACTGAGTTTATATCGTCTAGTGAAAAGTCGTCCATTAATGCGCGTGATACTACCGAGATTGACTGTGGTGTTTCTTTAATTGTTAGACCTAGTTTGGTAGCTGATTGCGCTTCTTCTGTTATGTAGTTTTTGTGATGTTGACCATATACCGCAATTTTTTCGAGAGGTTCATCTTTTACAGTTGCTTCATCAGCAAGTGCATAACCAGATAGAATTAAAGAAGTAGCAAAGCTTAATTTAGATAAACGCAAAACTTGAGGGGACGACATAAGTTTTTCCAGTTAGTTCAAAAAGAAGTGCGTAACTTAATCTAAATGATATCGATTTGCAATTAGGTTGTGTGTTTTTACCTATTATTATTCTATTTTGTTGGATTTTAGCGTCACATAAAGAGATTATGGGTACGAATTGATGAATTATATAGAACTTAATATCCCTT
>NZ_WTKW01000049.1:0-16936 GCF_011378745.1 Pseudoalteromonas sp. Z1A6 | reverse complement strand
ATATTTTAATTTTTTTAAAGTTCTTTTAGGCCTTATCGAGCAAGAAGAAAGTGAACCAAATAAGGTTGAAAAGTCACCGCAGGGCAATGATGATCAAAAAGTGGAAGCACTAAACCGGATTGCTGATAACTTCGATAAGAAAGTAGCTATAAAAGAGCCTGAGTTAATTTTTGATAAGTTCTATAGAGCTACTCAATTATTAAGCTGTAATGACCCTGATATTTGTTATCTAAAGAGGATTGCAAAAGAAGATATCTTAGATGGCGAGCTTCGAGAGCAAGAAGTATTTAGACGATTCATAGCACCAGATGATTTGTATAAGTTAGCAGATGACTTATGTCATGACTTAAAGTTTCAGCAGGTGGTATGGCGATTTGAGTATGTTATTTTTACAGTAAATAGTCCAATTTGTAAGCTGACTATATCTGAAAGATTGTTTGACCTGATCATAAAAGCTATCAGAAAAGAATATTATACTCATGAGTATTTATTTGAAAGTATCTTTAGTCGGCTAACTTTACAGATTATTAAAAAAGAGAATTTTGAAGAGGTTGCTACTAAAATTTCAAATTTATCTAACCCCTACCTTTCACTCAAATTTCTGAATTCACTACGTGAAAACGCAGGCTCGATTGGAAGTGTTTTGATTGGGACTGATTTCAATAAGTTAGGCAGTGTGTTTCTAGACGGAGATATCTTTGATGCACACCTACTCACCCTGTCAGTATTGAATACCTATAGCATTCAAAATGCTGGAGATAAAATTAGTTATGATTTTATTATAAGATTATTTTTAGAGCGAACAGATGAAAAGTCACTATGGTTATTGGTCGATATATTGAGACATGATAACCATAAACCAAAATTAGGCATTGAAACTGATATTAAAAAGATTAATCATAGAGAAAGAGAAGTCATTATTAAGCGCTTAGAGCAATTAGTTTGTACTGGTGAAAATCAACAGGATTTAGACAGCGTAATACATCTTCTGAAGTCTGAAAAGGCTACATCGGTTAGTGGAATTTAGTTTTGCTTAATCTAACCGATATTACTTCTATTATAAACCTCTGAGTTCGATGTGGTGCGATTGTTTTTTAAATTAAGTGCCATGTTAGTATCATAGCTAAAGCTATCCCCACGAAATATAGAGTTGTAGTTACGGTGCAGCTCTTTTGTAGGTCTGGCTTTAGCCCGACAAAATGACGGGATAAATCCCGACCTACAAATAACTTAACGCAGAGCTGCTTTTGAGTTAACCGCTAATAGCTCTGGCCCTTACTCTTCTATCGCACTCACCACAAAATACGGGTTTAAGTATTCATCTTTGGTGTTATAAATAAGCGGGCTGCCATCAAGTTGGGTCACTTTAGCACCGGCTATTTCGGCTATTGCGTGGCCTGCACCTGTATCCCATTCGCAAGTTGGACCTAAGCGCGGGTAAATATCGGCGCTGCCCTCAGCCACTAAACACAGCTTTAGTGAGCTGCCTTTAGACACCATTTCTACCTCATCAAAGCGTTTTACAAACTCGGCTAAATCGGGTGATGGGTGCGAGCGGCTGCCTACAACACGAATTAACCCTTTGTTAGGTTTAGTCGTTACTTTAAGCTCAATTCGCTCATCGCCTTTATCTTTAAATGCGCCAATTGCTTCGGCGGCTAAGTACGATACGCCAAGTGCGGGTGCATCAACTACGGCTAAAATAGGAATGCCGTTTTTGATTAGGGCGATGTTTACGGTAAATTCACCGTTCTTTTTAATAAATTCTTTAGTACCGTCGATTGGGTCAACTAACCAGTAGCTTTTCCACGTTTGGCGTACATCCCAGCTTATGTCGGCGTTTTCTTCACTGAGTATTGGAATGTCGGGTGTGAGCTGTTGAAGCCCTGCCACAATCAGTTTATGAGCTGCTAAATCGGCGTCGGTTACGGGGCTTTCGTCGGCTTTGTACTCAACATTAAAATCCTTTTCGTAAATTCCCATTATCGCTTGGCCTGCTTTGCGGGCAAGGATGAGGGTTTCTTCTAGCAGTTCGGTTTGATTCATGGGGTTAACCTATATTATGTGCTTTTGTTTTAGATACGTTATCAGTTGTGTAACCGATTGGTCTAGGGTGTTTTTACTTGTATCTAAAATTATTTCTGGATTGTTTGGCACTTCGTAGCTTGAATCGATACCCGTGAAGTGTTTTATCTCTCCAGCGCGGGCTTTTTTGTATAAGCCTTTTGGATCGCGGCTTTCGCATACATCAAGTGGGGTATCGATAAATACTTCAATAAATTCGCCGTCCTCTACTAGGCTGCGCACCATGTCGCGTTCTGCTCTAAAAGGCGATATAAACGCAGTAAGTACTAACAAGCCAGCGTCGGTCATTAGTTTTGCGGTTTCGCCTACGCGGCGTATGTTTTCAATGCGGTCTTCGTCGCTAAAGCCTAGATCTTTACACAAACCGTGGCGTACGTTGTCGCCATCTAGCAGGTAAGTGTGTGTACCTTGCTGATTAAGCGCTGCTTCTAGTGCGTTTGCTACGGTACTTTTGCCAGAGCCTGAAAAGCCGGTAAACCATAAAATAGCGGGCTTATGTTTTTTTTGCTCACTACGCTGTGCTTTTGTAGTTGCGTAGTTATGCCAAACTATATTTTCATCCATAGTGAGAGTCTCTTATGCTGTGAGCGCAGGTATTAAAACGGAAATACCAGCGGGATCAAGGTTAATACCGTGATTGAATAAATAATAGAAAGGGGTAAGCCCATCACTATGTAATCTTTTAAGCGATAGTTACCTGCGCTATAAACCATTAGATTAGTTTGATACCCAAATGGCGATATAAAGCTGGCTGATGCGCCAAAGGCAACCGCCATAATAAACGGTAGCGGGTCTACATTAAAACCAACCGCGAGCGAGTAAGCAACAGGGAACGACAAGGCAGCTGCTGCGTTATTAGTAATAAGCTCGGTAAATAATACGGTCATTAAAAATATCGCAATAAATGCGCCGTACGGGCCAAAATCCCCAAGTACCATAAACATGGCGTCGGATATTTGCCCGGCAAGTCCGGTGCCTATCATTAACTTGGCAAGGCCAATGGCACTACCTACGACCACGAGTAACTCGATAGGAAAACGGCGTTTTACTTCGTTAAGTTTTATGGTGCCACTGAGCATTAGGCCAATTAGTAATACTAATAAGCCTTTAACCAGCGGCACTATGCCAATAATGCTTAAACCCAGTACTGCGGCAAAGCACAGTAGCACAATATTTGATTGCTTAGGTGCAAGGTGGGCTTGTAAGTCAAACCCTGAAATATACACAAATTCGCGCTTTAAGTTGGGCAAGGTATAAAAGTTTTTGCCTGGTGCGAGTATAAGCGAGTCGCCAGCTTGTAATTGCACTTGCCCAAGGCCGCCTTGTAAGCGGTCGTGACCACGGCGAATAGCAATAACAGCAGCATGAAATTGCTCTCTAAAGCGGGCTTCTTTTACGGTTTTACCTATAAATTTTGAAGACTGACTTACAACTACTTCTACTAAGTGTTCTATGTCTTTTTGATGATTTTCGTGTACTACTTTTAGGCCGTCGAAACGGGTAAGTAATGGCACCGATTTTATGTCACCTACAAACAGCAGCACGTCATCTTTTTGAATAATTTGCTGCGGGGTGACTGCGCAAATGCGGCTGCCATCGCGAATGATTTCAGCGAGGAATAAGTCTTTTAAATCACGCAGGCCGTTTTCTTCAACGGTTTGGCCTATTAATTTTGAGTTTGCTTGTACTTTGCCTTCTAGGTAAAAAGGCACGACTTCTTGGTCGCTTTTACCGTTGTCGGGTAAGTATTTAAGCATTACTAAAATGGTAATTAGGCCTACGCTTAACGCGCCTAAACCCACTAAGGTAAAGTCAAAAAAGCCCAGTGGTTCCATGCCCGCATCAACTGCAAAGCCATTGACGATTAAGTTGGTTGATGTACCAATAAGCGTAATGGTGCCGCCCAAAATAGCAGTGTACGACAGCGGTAATAATAGCTTTGAAGGGGAGTGATTAGGGTTGTCTTTTATCGCGGTAATAAGCGATGCAACAACGGCGGTATTGTTAGTAAACGACGATAAAAAGGCGGTTGATAATCCCAATTTTGTTACCGATTTTACTAAACTACCTTTAGATAGCGATTGCGCTAACTTTTGAATTAGGGTGGTTTTTTCTATTGCGGTCGAGACTAACACCAATAGTACTAAGGTGATAAGCGACGGGTTAGCATAATTAATTAACATGCTTTCAAGATCGATTAGCCCTGCTAAGTAGCTGGTGCCAATGGCGCTTACAAATAACCATGCTGGATTAATACGGGTGCCAAAAAGGCACCCGACTAAGGTAAGCATAATGCCTGTTAAAACGAGCTGTTCTACCATGCTTTTAAATTCCTAACAGGCTAAAGTTAACTTATAACTTAGAAATATCAAGCGCTTGCCAATGCGGAAAGTGCTTGCGTACTAAGCTGTTAAATTCAACTTCAAATTCGCTAAAGTTACTTTGCTGTGCTTGGCTTTGCAGTACTTGTTCAATCATCCCCGCACCAACCGTTAAGTTTGATAAGCGATCGATTAGTATAAACGAGCCTGTTTCGTGATTGCTGTGGTACTCGTCTGCCAAAATAGTTTCGGTTAGTTCAAGCGTTACAATCGCAATTTCGTTTAACTGCAGTGAGTCGCTAGTGCCGTGCTCAAGCGTGTTTACATCAATCGTGTAATCAATCTTTGTAACAATAGCTGAAGTGTTTTTGCTGCCTAGCTTTAGGTTATAGCTTTTACCTAATACTAATGGCGACTCATGCATCCACACAATTTTAGCTTGCAGCTGGTTAGTAACAACAGCCGTTGAATTTGCAGGTACTATTACGTCGCCTCGGCTAATATCAATTTCGTTATTTAGGGTAACGGTAATTGCTTGGCCTGCTTCAGCACTATCTAAATTGCCATCAAAGGTAACAATTTCTTTAATACTTGATGTTTTACCCGATGGTAATACTTTTATAGCATCGCCTACGTGTATCTTGCCCGATGTAAGTGTGCCCTGAAAACCACGGAAGTTTAAGTTAGGACGCACTACATATTGCACCGGTAGGCGCGCTTCAAAGCCTGTATCTGTTTCGGCTGCTGGCGAATCTTCTAGTAATTCAAGTAGCGGCTTGTCAGTGTAATACGGTGTATGAGCAGAGCGAGTTACTACGTTGTCGCCTTTAAGCGCCGACATAGGCACAAACTTAATGTTTGATACGTTAAGTTGCTCAGCAAATTTAAGGTAATCGGCTTTGATTTTTTCATACACAGTTTCGTCAAAATCAACGATATCCATTTTATTAACGGCAACAACAAACTGCTTAATGCCCAGCGAGTCACAAATAAAGCTGTGACGCTTGGTTTGTACTTGCACGCCGTAACGCGCATCAACCAAAATAATAGCGACATCGCTTGTTGATGCACCTGTTACCATGTTACGCGTGTATTGCTCGTGCCCTGGTGTGTCGGCAATAATAAATTTACGCTTAGCCGTTGAAAAGTAACGGTACGCTACGTCAATGGTAATACCTTGCTCGCGCTCAGCTTGTAGGCCATCAACTAATAATGCAAGGTCAAGATCTTCACCTGCGTTACCTACTTTTTCGTTATCTTTATGAAGAGCAGCTAGCTGATCTTCATAAATTTGGTGGCTGTCGTGCAGCAGGCGGCCAATCAATGTTGATTTACCGTCATCTACGCTGCCACACGTAAGCATACGCAATAAGCTTTTATCTTGTTGGCGTGCTAGGTAGGCGTCTATGCCTATTTCTTTTACTTCGTTAAATGTATCGTTATTTTGGCTAGACATTAAAAATACCCCTCACGTTTTTTCTTCTCCATTGAGCCTGCTGAATCATGGTCAATAACACGACCTTCACGTTCAGATGACGTAGATAGCAGCATTTCCTCGATGATTTCGGTTAAAGTACTTGCTGTTGACTCAACTGCACCGGTAAGTGGGTAGCAGCCTAATGTACGAAAACGTACAGATTTCATTTGCGGTACTTCACCCTCGTTAAGTGGCATACGCTCATCGTCAACCATAATTAGGGTGCCATCACGGTCAACAACAGGGCGCTCTTTTGCTAGGTAAAGCGGTACCATGTCGATGTTTTCTTGGTAAATGTATTGCCAAATATCAAGCTCAGTCCAGTTAGACAGCGGGAAAACACGAATGCTTTCGCCCGGATTAACTTGGCTGTTATAAGTGTTCCAAAGCTCAGGACGTTGGTTTTTAGGATCCCAACGGTGGTGTTTGTCGCGGAACGAGTAAACACGTTCTTTTGCGCGTGACTTTTCTTCGTCGCGGCGTGCGCCACCAAATGCAGCATCAAAACCATATTTGTTAAGTGCTTGCTTTAAGCCTTGGGTTTTCATTATGTCGGTATGTTTACCCGAGCCATGCGTAAACGGGCCTACACCCATTTCAATGCCTTCTGGATTTTTGTGTACCAGTAGGTCAAAACCGTATTCTTTAGCTATACGGTCGCGAAACTCAATCATTTCACGAAACTTCCAATTGGTGTCTACGTGTAATAACGGAAACGGAATTTTTGCAGGGTAAAATGCTTTACGCGCTAAGTGCAAAAGTACCGACGAATCTTTACCAATAGAGTAAAGCATTACTGGGTTCTCAAACTCAGCGGCGACTTCGCGCATGATTTTGATACTTTCAGCTTCTAGTTGCTGAAGGTGAGTTAAAGCCATTGTTAGTCGTCCTACTAAAATGATTAAAAGTTACAAATTTAAAATTCGGTTATGTATTTGATACATCTGTTAGCGGCTGTGCAAAGCTGCTTGTTTGTTCGTTTTTCCCAAACCACGCTAGTTGCGAGTGCAGGGCGGCTACTTCACCAATAATGAGTAGCGCAGGCGATATAATGCTGTTGCGCTGGATTAAGTCGGCAAGTTCGCCTAGTTGGCCTGTTACTACACGCTGATTTTTGCGTGTGCCGTTTTCGATAATAGCGACAGGGGTGTTGGCTTTACGGCCATGTTTTAAAAGCTCACTTTGTATGTGCGGCGATTTGATTACGCCCATGTAAATAGCAAGCGTTTGATTTGGTTTAGCCAGCGATTGCCAATCAAGTTCTTGACCGTCTTTTTTACAGTGGCCAGTTACAAATTGAATGGCTTGTGCATGGTCACGATGCGTAAGCGGAATCCCTGCATAAGCGCTACAACCTGCAGCGGCGGTAATGCCCGGTACAATTTGATAATTTACGTTGTTAGCAGCCAGTACTTGTACTTCTTCGCCACCACGACCATAAATAAACGGATCGCCACCTTTAATTCGGCATACTTTTTTGCCTTGTTTCGCAAGGTCGACCAACATTTGGTTGGTGTCGTCTTGAACAACGCTATGATCGCCTAAACGTTTGCCTACACAAATAAGGTCAGCATCTCGGCGCACTAATTCCATAATTTCGTCAGACACTAAAAAGTCATAAACGACTACATCGGCTTGTTGCATGAGTTGCAGTGCTTTAAGTGTTAAAAGCTCTGGATCGCCAGGGCCTGCACCTACTACATATACTTCGCCTTCAGGTTCTGCTTTAGCATCTAGCATTTGTTCTAGCTGTTGCTGTGCGGCTTGAGTATCACCGGTTTGTACTTTACTCACGACAGATGAGTCGAATACGCCTTCCCAAAATTGGCGGCGGTCTGAAAAATGTTTAAAGCGTTTTTTTACTTTGTCTCTAAAGCCACCGACAAGTGTTGCAAGTGGGCCAATATGATGCGGAATAAGGGTTTCGAGCTTTTCGCGCAAGCGACGTGCAAGCACTGGCGCTGTGCCTGCGCTTGATATAGCAATAGTGATTGGGTCGCGGTCAACAATAGATGGAAATATAAACGTACATTTAGGCTGGTCATCAACCACGTTTACAAATACATTGCGAGCATTGGCAAGTTCAAATACGTTGTTGTTTACTTCATCGCGATCGGTTGCCGCAATAACAAGCATTTTTCCATCGAGATGCGACTCATCAAAATAAGCATCAATAAGCGTTACTTCATTATTATGTGCATGTTCTTTTAGTTCGTCGCAAAACCAAGGCGCTACCAAAGTAACGCTTGCTCTCGCTTTTAAAAACGCGCGACATTTGCGTAATGCGACCTCTCCACCGCCAACAACCAATACTGGTTTGTTGTCGAGTTTGGTAAAGATAGGTAAATACTGCACGTTAATAAGACCCCTAAACAAATTCAAATATAAGAAAACGCTTTATTCTGATAAGCAGAATATAGCGGCTATCAATAAGTAAAAAATAATTAAAACCAAGTTGATATAACCAAAAGTTATAATGGGTGGGCTTTTTAGGCCTAAGAGTTAGTTAACAAGGGATTGCGCCGAGTTACAAGTAAAATAAACAGCTTATAGTGTTTGGTTATGAGCTATAGCGAGTTTGGTTTAATTTGTTAATATGGAGGCATATCAAATTTTGTACTTATACCAATTGCATTAAATTAGTGATCTATTATAGCGACGAGAAAATAGCTCAATAACAAGGCTAAAATTATGATACATAGTTGTTCTATATAAATAATTTTTAACGTAGTTAGTGAGTTATTTAATACGCTAAAATTATTATGTTTTTAATAAAATTGGTATTACATAAGCAACGGAGCTCTAATGACACAACACCAAAAAGATGCCGCATTAGCAGTCGCACTGATGGATTTAACAAGCTTAAACACTAGCGATACCACCAAAAGCATTCAAGCGCTTGTTGATAGTATAAACCCGACGCTGGGCACACCTGCCGCTGTATGTGTTTATAGCGACTTTGTTGATGATGCAAAAATAGCACTCGCAGCGCGTGAGCTTAACCACGTAAAAGTTGCAACAGTCACTAATTTCCCAACGGGTGATGCACCACTGAGTGATGTAATTAACGAAACACTTATTGCAATAGAGCGCGGCGCTGACGAAATTGATTTGGTTATTCCTTACAAAAAACTCATAGCGGGCGATGTTCAAACAGTACTTAGCTATGTAAGCGAAAGTAAAAAAGCGTGTGGGTCGCACGCTCAATTAAAAGTAATAATAGAAAGTGGAGAGCTAAAAACTGAAGCACTCATAACTCAGGCCACGGAGCTTGCAATTAAAGGCGGTGCTGATTTTGTAAAAACCAGTACAGGTAAGGTCGCTGTAAATGCCACACTTGAATCAACAAAAATTATGCTAACAGCTATTAAAAACTCAGATAAACGTGTGGGCTTTAAAGCTGCCGGTGGTGTTAAAACTGTTGCCGATGCCAGTGATTATTTAGCGCTAGCACGCGCGATAATGGGAGATGATTATCTGCAAGCAAATACATTTAGGTTTGGTGCCTCGAGCCTGTTAAGCGATGTTTATACAATATTAAAAAGTAATTAAAGGATAAATAATGAGAGCAAGAAACTCCGGGACACAAACATTGTTTAATAACCTATTTAAAGGTGCATTGGTTGTAGGAGTCGTTGGTTTTGGATTAACTGCATGTACTAACCCAAGCACACCCGCAGGTGAAGAAGGCTACGTATTCGAAAAGCCGCGTGTATTTGGTGAAGGTGGTTATCAAGGAACAATGAAGGGCCCATCTAATTACGGTATGTCATTACTGCGAAATGAAGTGGTAAACATCGATATGCGACCTAATACATATACCGAAACATTTAGAATCTTAGCGAATGATGATTTAAATATTAAATTTGATTTTCATGCTGTTATTGCTATTGAGAGTGGCTCTGTTAAAACTGTGGTAGAGCAGTACGGCGCCGAAAATTGGTATAAACGCTTTGTACGTGAAACTTTTAGAACGTATGTGCGCGATACAGTACAAAAATACGATAGTGGCGAGCTTAAAACAAATCGTGAGAAAATTGCGAAGGAAGTGACTCTGCGCCTGCAAAGTTATTTATCGACAACGCCGTTTAAACTTGCAAACGTTGTAGTAGGCAATATTAATTACCCCGATATTGTTGCTAATGCAGTTGAGAAAAAGTTGGCAGCTCAGCAGCTATTATCGGAAAAAGAAACACAAAAAGAGATTGCCAAAAAAGACGCTGAAATTAGGGTTGAAGAAGCCAAAGGGATTGCTCAAGCTCAGAAGATCATTAACGCAACACTAACAGCTAATTACATTCAACATGAAGCAATTAATGCACAAATAAAAATGGCTGAGTCGCCTAATCATACAACTGTTTATATTCCGGTAGGTAATAACGGAGTGCCACTTGTTAAAGGCGCTAACTAGATAGTGAGTACTTGGGTAGCTCTTTTTATTAGCTACCCAAGTCAAAGCCATTAATTAAACTTAAACATGTTGCTTATACTTTCGAGGCTTGATTTGTTCGTTTTAGCAATACAACCACTATCATCAAGTGACTTCTTAGTTGTTTCATCAGCTAAACCGGTTACCTTTAGTTTTTTATCTTGTTGGTACTCACGAAGTGCGATAACTGTTTTACGATCGTACTCAACATCCTGTGTTTCAAATTCTTCGTAATCAGGCTGGTTTCTTAGGTAACCCAAACATACCAAGCTTAGGCGCGACATTGCTAAATCCATCTTTTCATAATGTGGCATTCTATGAGTGGGTACATCGACTGTTACAGCGCTCTTGCTGGCTGTTTTTGCTTGTACAGCTGCCGGTGGCGGCGCAGTGTAACCCGATGCTAAAGTGTTATTACTGTTATAGCGATAGTAAGTATCTGGAATTTTAGTTTCTAAAAACTCAACCGCTTTAATAATAACTTCACGAAGGGCTTTTTCTTTAGGGGTATCAGACCATCCACTAATATTACCGCCAACAAGTGCGCCACCAAAGTTGGTTGCGGCTCCAGTAAAGTCAAAATCTTTACTGCCACCTTCAACACTTGTTGCAGCTAAAATGCGTGATGTGCGTGTATCTATTAGACGAAGATCAATCGCCATATGCGAGCCTGAGAAACCAGCGGATACAGAGCTAAATACATCACCCATAAAGCCGCCACTGCCAACACTTGCACCAGAGCTATCGTCATCAAATTCAGTTACCGCTGCAATAACGACTATTTCAGCGCCTTCAATCTCACCATAAGCGGCACCCGATGATGCACTAACGCGACCTGAGGCTGCTAGGTCTTGTTCTGATAAAACAGCATCAAGCGCTTGGCGCTCTAAAACAATAAAGCGATTTGTTGATACGAGTGCTGTAGTTAATTGATCAGCCATACCGTCGCCTATTTCTTTACGCCACCATTTTGAGTTGTTTGATTTGTCGGTAAAGCGTGCAACAGCAATACGAGCTTTAGGCCCATTGTATTGTTCTTGGGCGACAGTGTTTATGTCTGGTGAATTTTGACCTGACGTAACATTTGTGGAGGTGCTTTGACAAGCGCTAAGAGTGGCAGTTAATAGTGCCGTTAATAATAGTTTTTGTGGTGCTTTTAACATATGACTGTCCTTAATTAATATGCTCAAGGGAAATGCAGTGTATTTCCTTTAATATTTAAATTCATGTTAATTTAGTTAAATCAGTAGGTTAATAATAGTACTGGTGCGAAATGTTTAGTCACACAGGCGAAATTTATCAGGATTGTTCGCGAAACTGTTTTGGGGACATATTATATTTTGCTTTAAAGCACCGGGCAAAGTAGCTTTGTGAATTAAAGCCAACTTGCTGTGCTACTAGACCAATTGCAAGCTCACTATTTTTTAAAAGCTCTTGTGCAAATTCTAAACGAATATTTCGAATGTAATCGCTTGGTGTTAGGTTGTACAAGGCTTTCATTTTTAATTGTAAAGCGCGAGGGCTAAGGTAGAGCGCTGCTGCAAATTCTTCTACGCTAAATGCTTCGTCTTGGTAATGCTCTTTTACTGTCGTTTTTACACGCTCGGTAAATACATAATCTTTACTTTGCGCCATTTGTGGGTCGAGCTGGGTTGTTTGTGATAAAGCAGGTAGTTGTTGTTTTAAATGTTGATTAAGTACTTCTCTAATCGTTAATAACCCTTGAACGCGGCTGAGTAACAGCTGCGGCTCAAAAGGTTTACTCAAATAGTCATCAGCAAGTAAGTCTAGGCCCTTTAATTTACTATGCGTATCTGCCTTTGCTGAAAGTAATAACACCGGAATATGGCTAATAGCCGTGTCGCTGCGCAGTGCTTTAATAAACTGATAGCCATCCATAACAGGCATCATTACATCACTTATTACCAAGTCAGGCATTTCGTTTTTACATAAAGCTAAACCTAGCTCTCCGTTAGCTGCACTTATACACGTGAAGCTACTAATAAATAGTGACGTTATTAAATCACGCATTTCATCGTTGTCTTCAATAATAAGAATCTTATTACTTTTTACTGCACATAAATTATTGTTTTTAGACACAGCAAGAGCCGTGAGGTTAGAGGTTTCGTCTGTTTGAGTTGTTGGGAGTGAAACAGTAAAACAACTTCCTTTGTTTAATTCACTTTTAAGTTCAATAGTTCCTCCATATTGCTCAACTAGCTGCTTCACCAGCGCTAAGCCAATACCGCTACCACTTTGATTACTCGTATCTATGCGTGTAAATCGTTGAAAAACGGTCTCAAGGTGCTCTTTATCTATACCAACACCAGTATCTGAGACTGTGATGATTAATGTTTGTTTTTGAGTTAATAGCTGAAGTAATACTTTGCCAGTGTTTGGAGTGTATTTTTGTGCGTTACTCAATAAGTTACTGATAATAGAAATTGTATGATTTAGCTCTAATTTAATGGGAATAGTTTTTTGTGTTAAATCTTCAAACTCGAACGTAATATTTTTTTGTTTAAATAAAGGGGTGAAATCTTCAATTAATTGTTCAACTACCGGCTTTATAGCATAGGGTGTGACGTGTTTCACTGCTGTGCTTGGGCGCTGGCTGAGCTGTAAAAGTTGGTTTATTTGATCCAATAGCTTATAGCTATTACGTTGAATCATCGCTAGTTTTTGTTGGGTGTCTGAATCCTTATGGCTTTTTTGTAAACTCTCAAGTGGCGCTAATATTAAGCTCAATGGTGTTTTAAGTTCATGGCTAACATTATCTAATAGTTGGGTTTTTAAGTTGCTAAGTTCTTTCTCTTTTAAGTTTGCTTGCTCTGCAACGTTAGCTCTATACCTTGCTGTTATAATTAACCACATTATAAATAATACGATAATGATGTAAGTTACATAGGCAACATTGTTCTTCCACCAAGGTGGAGTAACTTTAAGCGCAACCATTGTTTTATCATCACTCCATTGACCGTATTGATCTTTAACTTTTACAATAAAGTGATAGCTTCCAGCGGGAAGTTGAGAATAACTAACTTGCCTCTGGTTTTTGTTTGCGTATAAAAACTGCTTATCTAACCCAGCTAACTTGTAAGCATATTGGTATTGAGAAGGGGGCTCTGCACTGTTTAAAGCAGAAAATTTAAAGCCGATAACACCATCTTCTTCTTTAAAAAAGAGTCTGTCTGTATAGCTTATAAGCTTAGCCGTTTGGGTCTTGTTTTTTATATATTGCTGCGTCGCGACTGACTGGTTATAAATAAGTAAGTCTGTAATAACGGGTTCTGGGGGTTGAGTTGCTAGGGTTAGTTTTAACGGATCAAATTGATTAAAACCATTAATACCACCAAAAAATAGCTCGCCGTCATCGGCTTGAAAAGCGGCACCTAAAATAAAAGAATGATGCTGTATACCGTTTGCGGGTAAAAAATGCTGCATTTGTTGGGTTTGAGGAGCGTAACGGGTTAGGCCTTGGTTGCTGCTTAGCCACAAGTAACCGCTGCTATCTTGTTTAATTGCAAAAATATTATCGTTAAGTAAGCCATCAAACTCTGTAATGTTTATTACTTTGTTTGTTTGGATATTTAACTTATTGAGCCCGCCAAAAGTACCTACCCATAAAGTGTTTTTATCTTGTAAATGCAAGGATGTAACCATGTCGTGCGTTAAACTATTAGGCTTTTTAAGATCGCTTTGGTAATGGGTGAATGTTTCATCATGTAAAGAAAGTTTATTTAACCCTGCGCGGGTTCCTGCCCATATAGCGTTGTTGTCGCTGTCATAAGTAATACTAAAAACAGTATTATTTGAGATACTATTTTTATCTGCGGTGTATTTAAAATTTGTAACCTGTAAAGTATCGGGATTAAATCGCGTTAAGCCTTCGTTACTGCCCAGCCATAAATTACCACTTAGATCACCTTCGATTGCATAAATACGGTTACTACTGAGTTGATGGCTTTGCACAGTAAAAGCCGAAAAGTTATCATTAATTGGGTTGTAAAGCAGTAAACCACCTCCGTATGTGCCTATCCATACGCGTTTATTGGCATCTTCATAAAGACTAAATATATTGTTATTAGTTAAGCCTATATCTTGATTTTTATCTGTTTCATAGCGTTTAAATCCTGTGTCAGTTTGTTTGTTAAGTCCGTCGCGCGTACCCACCCAAAGTAAGTTGTTACTGTCTTTGAGTATTGCTCTTACAAAGTCATTCGAGATAGAAGCTGGGTTATTGCTTTGATGTTTTTGATGACCAAACTGAGCCTGCCTTTTATCATAGCGATGTAATCCATAGCCGTCTGTACCAATCCAAATAATGCCTTGAGGGTCTTGGTAAAGTGATAATAGGTGATCGTTAGCTAAGCCATGTTTTAAATCTGGAGAGTGAGTAAGTTGACGAAACTCGCTACTTAGTAAATTATCTGTAGCTTGGTAATAAAGACCATGACCATAAGTGCTTACCCATAATTTTTTTTCATCATCAAAAAGTATATCTGTGACCCAAACATTTTTGAGTTGCTCAAAGTTATAAAATGCGAGTGTGTTTGAGTCAAAAACACTTAGACCAGTCTTACCTCCTATAATAAATTTGCCGTTTGTTACTTTTTTTAATTGCCAGAGCTGTTCAGGGCTATTAGATATATGTTCGAACCGATGTGTTTGTGTATCGAACTTAATCAGCCCGATACTACTTGCTAACCAAAGGTTTTTTTGATCATCAAAAAGCACATCCTTAAAAACAACATTTAAGTGATTCGTGCCCTGATAAGAAAATAATTCGGTAGTACCTGTGTATGTATCTAAACGAGTAAGTTGCCCTTTATCGTGACCAATCCAAATGATTTGTGGCGAATTAGAAGAAATTGATGAAATACGTTCATTTGTAATAGGAGGAGCTGAGTACTGGTTAAAAACACTAAAACTTCCTGTTTCAGTATTTAATAAGTTAAGTCCATTACTTGTTGTCGCAAACCAAATGTGGCCGTTTCCTAAATTCAGGCAGTCCGTAATCCAATTTCCCGAAATACTAGGTTGTGAAGGATTGAATTTATAGTGCTTAAATTCATACCCATCAAATCGGTTTAAGCCACCTTGGGTAGCAAACCAATGAAACCCTTTTTCATCAGTGGTACTGCAGGTAATTGAATTTTGTGATAAACCTTGTTCATTTGTATATGTATCTAAGTACAATGGCAGGGCATAAGAACTAATATGAAATAATAATAAAAAGCTAATAATTTTATATCTTATGATTGTTTTTATTGCTTTCACAGACTTCCCATCTAATTGTGAGTCCCTATAATTTGGACAATCATAAACTGCTTTTTAATCAATGTTAAGATTGATTTTTTAATGCAATGCCGAGATTTTCCAATGTGGGTATCTTTTAGGCTTGTGTTAATGGACTGCGTAAGTATAATAGGCATCCACTTTGCAGGGGCGTAGTTCCAATTGGTAGAACAGCGGTCTCCAAAACCGATGGTTGGGAGTTCGAATCTCTCCGCCCCTGCCAGTTTTACTTGTGGTTTGAGTAGTCTGAGATTAAAAACCGGTTTAAATTAAGTCTGTTTTTAAGTTTAGATTTTAATGGATTAACCTTACCGTAGTGTAGGGTTGTTGTGTCTGTAGTTAAGGTAATAATATTATGAGCACGAATGTAGAAACACCATCAAGTGCGATGGAGTCAGTAAAGTGGTTAGTAGCAATCGCGCTACTTGCAGGCGCAGTTGTTGGTAATCACATGTATGCAGATCAATCTGTACTACTACGTGCTATCGGCGTTGTTGTTGCAATAGCGGCCGGATTAGCAATTGCCTCGCAAACATTTAAGGGACGTAACTTTCTTGCTTTCGCTAAAGAAGCTCGAATTGAAGTACGCAAAGTTATTTGGCCAACGCGCCAAGAAACTACCCACACGACATTAATTGTAATGGTTGCAACAGTGATTATGGCACTTATCCTTTGGGGATTAGATGGCATTTTATTCCGCGCTGTAGGCTTTTTAACTGGATTGGAGATCTGATCCCATGTCGGATGAGAACGAGAACAAAGAAATTAAGTTACGTTGGTATGTAGTACAAGCCTTTTCTGGTTACGAAAAGCGTGTAGCTCAAACGTTAACTGAACACATTAAAATCGAAGGTCTTGAATCGAGCTTTGGTGAGATACTAGTACCAACTGAAGAAGTTGTTGAGATGCGCGCTGGCCAAAAGCGTAAATCTGAGCGTAAATTCTTTCCAGGTTATGTATTAGTACAAATGGATATGAATGACGCAAGCTGGCACTTAGTGAACAGCACTGAACGTGTAATGGGCTTTATTGGTGGAACGTCTGATCGTCCTGCTCCAATAACTCCTAAAGAAGCAGAACGCATTCTTAATCGCCTTCAAGAAAATGCTGAAGCACCTAAACCTGCTACATTATTTGAACCAGGTGAAGTTGTTCGCGTTACAGACGGACCATTTGCAGATTTCAGTGGTGTAGTTGAAGAAGTTGACTACGAAAAGAGCCGCGTAAAAGTATCTGTACTTATTTTTGGTCGTTCTACGCCAGTTGAGCTTGAATTCGGTCAAGTTGAGCAAGATAAGTAATTGATTAAAAAAGCTTCGCTAATTT
>NZ_WTKW01000489.1:0-2393 GCF_011378745.1 Pseudoalteromonas sp. Z1A6 | reverse complement strand
GTGAAATTTTCCAAACAAAAAAAGCCGAGTATTTAAAAATAATCGGCTTTGACTACACAATGCGATTTACTTAACTACATCACCAATTGTTTTAATAACTGGCTTAGGGTTTAAATTACGATCCCATAGTAATGGGTAGTTTGTTCTGTTTGGGATTGGGTAGTCGTTTTTCCACGACATACCGTCGTGTAATCCCCAAAAGGTTACGCGGTCTATTTTGTCGCGTTTTGCGTAAAACAGTTCAAACAAGGCTTTATAACGGGCGTTTAATTGCGCCTCTACGTCGTTAGGTAAGCCATTTTTGTAAGGGTCGAGGTAGGTTTCAAACTCTTCTAACTGAAACTGTGGTTTCATCATATCGGTGCCGGTAATTTGCCCTTCTTTTGTTAAAGGCAGCACGTCTATATCAAGCTCGGTGATCATCACTTTTATACCCAACGCGGCGTATGCATCGATAGCTTGCTCAATGAATTGCATTTTAGGAAAGTTAAGCCCCCAATGCGCTTGTATGCCAATGCCATCAATGCGGATACCTTCTTTTTGCAGCATTTTGATCATACGTATAATGCCGTCTCTTTTTTCTGGTCGCCATGCATTAAAGTCATTGTAGTAAAGCTCGGTATTAGGTGAATACTGCTGGGCGTATTTAAACGCGGCTTTTACCATAGTATCGCCATCACCTACGCGGTTAACCCACACAGTTGGGCGATAAGAGCCGTCATCAGCAATTACTTCGTTAACTACATCCCACGCATCTACTTTGTTTTTATAGCGCCCTGCTACAAGCTCTATGTGTTTGCGCATTTGCTCAAGCTGCTGTGCTGGGGTATTTGGCTCATTTTTGCTATTTGTAAAAAACCAGTCGGGCGTTTGGTTATGCCACACTAAGGTGTGAGCTACGGTAAACATATTATTTTGCTTGGCAAAATCTATAAATGCATCTGCACCACTAAAATCGACCTTACCTTGCTGTGGGTAAATTACTTCTGCTTTCATAGCGTTTTCAAGGGTGACTGTATTAAATTGCTTAGCAATAATTGACTGCGCGGCTGCGTTTTTGCCTGTCACTATATCTTGATTTACAGCAACCCCCATTTTGAATGAGTCTGCAAAGGTGTTTTTAAGGGCTGGGGCTGGGGCTGGGTCTTGGCCTTGTGCAACGTTTACGCTTAAAGATCCTGCAAGTAAAAGCAGGCTGAGTGTGTGTTTTTTATGCATGTGTGTGCTCCGTTGAATCGTTATTATTTTCGATAAATATCATACAACGAAAAAAATAAATGATATAGTCAAAATGACCATTAATTATAAATTAAACAAACCTGAGTAAACGTCCATGCTAAAAACACACAAAAAAACGCTAAGCTTAGTTGTATTAATGCTCTGCTTTAATAAAGCAGCGCTGGCACAACAACCTGAAAATACACCTTTGTTAAACGCTGTAAACAGCCAAAGCAATGAGCAGTCACCATTAATAAAAGGCGTTAAGCCCACACTTGTTAGTGACGAGCTTTTGTTTTTAGAAGGGCCTACGTGGTCAAGCCAAGACAATGCGTTTTATTTTTCAGAAATGAACTTTGCAAGCTCGCAAGCACTCGGCCCCGATTCGACCATTTATAAATTAGTGCTGCCCAATACCCTCACCACTTATTTAAAACACAGTGGTACAAACGGTTTGTATGCCAAAGGAGAGAGCCTCTATACGCTTAACCACAGTACGCAGTCGCTTTCTAAAATTAATATAAAAAGTAAAACTAATACCGTGGTAGTTAATGAATTTGATGGGCTAAGCTTTAGCTCGCCAAACGATATGACTATGCATAAAAATGGCGACATATTTTTTACCGATCCTAACTGGCAAATAGGCGAACGCACTCAACAAATGCCTTATACCGGTGTGTATAAGTTAAGTAATACAGGCGTACTTAGTTTAATTGATGCCACGCTTGAAAAACCCAACGGTGTTGCTCTATCCCCAGATCAACGTACCCTTTATATTGGCGACTTTAGTAACCGCGTAAGCAAATACACTATTGATAAAAACGGTGAGATTTCACCGCGCGAAGACTTTATTAAAGTAACCTCGCCCGATGGTATAAAAGTAGACTCTGCTGGCAATATTTACGTTAGCAGCCACAAAAAAGGCGTTATTAATATTTACACGCCAAGCGGCTTACTTATCGATAAAATTGAACTGGGCCCTAATGTAACCAACCTTGCGTTTGGTGGTAAAAATCGCAAAACATTATTAATAACCACCGCTAAGGGCTTGTTTACGCTTGATGTAAAAGTAGCGGGTTTGGCTAATTAGCTAAATTAGTTAAGTAACTTATTAAAGAGAAAAGTTAGCTTACTCGTTATACATAAAAAACCGGTGTAACTTGGTTACACCGGTT